>NZ_JAOTQT010000008.1:0-263501 GCF_025685725.1 Burkholderia sp. BKH01
GGCGGGAGGCGACCATTCCATCTAAAAAGCTACTACAATCAAAACGTTCGATAATCTTGATTATGTCAAATATGATATTCACACCCGAAAACCCCTGACCCCACCGTCAACAACGCGCCGCGACCCTCAATCCACCTCCAGATCCCCAACCGTTTCCGCCCGCCTTGCACCGCGCCTCGTCATCGCAACGTGCCGGCCGCGCCGGCCCACGGACGCGACAACCCGAAACGCCACCGGCGCGAACACGAGCCCGAACATCGTCGCGGCGAGCACGCCCCCGAACGCACCCGTGCCGATCGAACGCCGACTTTCCGCACCAGCGCCCGTCGCCAGCACGAGCGGCACGACCCCGAGCAAAAACGCCATCGACGTCATCACGATCGGCCGGAATCGCGCGGCGGCCGCGTCGATCACCGCCTGCCGCAGCGGCACGCCGCGCCCGGCCAGATCGCGCGCGTACTGCACGATCAGGATCGCGTTCTTCGCCGCCAGCCCGACCACGGTGATCATCCCGACCTTGAAGTACACGTCGTTCGGCATGCCGCGCGCGAGCGCCGCCGCAATCGCGCCGATCATGCCGAGCGGCACGATCGTCAGCACGGACAGCGGAATCGACCAGCTTTCGTACAGCGCGGCAAGCGCCATGAACACCGCGAGCACCGACAACCCGACGAGCAGCGGCGTTTGCCGTGCGGCAACCTGCTCCTCGCGCGCCGCATCGACCCAGTCGAAGCCGATCCCGGCCGGCAGCGCACCGGCGAGCCGCTCCATCTCCGCCATCGCCGCGCCCGAACTCATGCCGGCCGCCGCCCGGCCGCTGATGTCGAGCGACGGATAACCGTTGTAACGATTCAGCATCACCGGGCCGATCGTCCAGTGCGGCGCGGCGATGGCCGACAGCGGCACCATGTCGCCGGTGCGGTTCGGCACCGTCAGCGCCATCAGTTGCGCGTCGGTCGCGCGTGCGACCGGGTCGGCCTCGACGATCACCCGCCGCATCCGGCCCGACGCCGGAAAATCGTTGATGTAGTTCGAGCCGAACGTGCCGCCCAGGAGCCCCGCGATCCGCTCGAACGGTACGCCGAGCGCATACGCCTTCGCGCGATCGACATCGAGTTCGATACGCGGCGCGTCCGGCAGGTCCTCGAAATGCATCGCAGCGAGCAACGGATCCGCCTTCGCGTGCTCGGACAGCTGCCCGCGAGCCGCCTTCAACGCGTCGAGCCCGACGCCGCCGCGATCCTCGAGCCGGAACGTGAATCCGTCGGAATGCCCGATGCCGCGCACCGAAGGCGGCAGCGACGCCTCGACGTCGCCGTCGAGGATCGTGCCGAAACGCCCGTTGAGCCGGTCGCGCAACGCCATCGCGTCGACGTCGCGCTGCGCCCAGTCCTTCAGCTCCACGAACGCCATCCCGACGTTCTGCCCGCTGCCCGCGAAACTCCAGCCGATCACGCTCGTCACGTTCGCGATCGCCGGCTCCGCGCGCAGGATCGCCTCGACACGCTCGACGACCGCGAGCGTGCGCGCCTGCGTGGCGCCCGCCGGCAACTGGATCATCACCTGCAGTTGCCCCTGGTCCTCGGTCGGCAGGAAGCCGCCCGGCATCATCCAGTACAGTAGCCCGCATGCGATCACGAGCGCCGCGTAGACCGCCACGACCAGGCCGGTGCGGCGCACGGCGAACACGGCGATGCGGCGATAACCGGTTTCGACGCGCGCGAACGCCGCACCGAAGCGGTCAGCCAGGCGCGCGCCGATGCCGCGTCGCCGCGCGCGGCCGGTTCCGCCGTCGTGTCGTGCAACCGGCTTCAGCAGGTTCGCGCACAGCGCAGGCGTGAGCGACAGCGCCATGAACGACGACACCAGCATCGACGCGATCATCGCCACCGCGAACTGCCGGTAGATGCCGCCGACGGTGCCCGGAAAGAACGCCATCGGCACGAATACGGCGGTCAGCACCGCGGTCACGCCGACGATCGCACCGCCGATCCGCTTCATTGCCCGGCGCGTGGCGTCGCGCGGCGACACGCCCTCCTCCATCACGCGGTGCACGCTCTCGACGACGACGATCGCGTCGTCGACGAGGATGCCGATCGCCAGCACGAGACCGAACATCGTGAACACGTTGATCGACAGTCCGAACGCCCACATCGCGACGAACGCGCCCATCAGCGTGACGGGAATCACGACGGTCGGCACCAGCGTGTAACGCAGATCGCGCAGGAACAGCCACATCACGCAGAACACCAGCACGACCGCCTCGACAAGTGTCAGCACGACCTCCCGGATCGCGATCGTCACGAAATGCGCACCATCGAACGGAATCTCGATCGCCACGCCCGGCGGCAACACCCTCGACAGCTCGGCGAGGCGCGCGCGGATCGCGTTCGACGTTTCGAGCGCGTTGCCGCGCGGGCCGAGCTGGATGCCGACGGTGGCCGCCGGCCGGCCGTTCAGCCGCGAATAGAACGAATAGTCGTCGCGGCCGATTTCGACCCGTGCGACGTCGGCGACGCGCACCGCCGAACCGTCCGGCTTCGACTTCAGCACGATCCGGCCGAACTCGTCAGGCGACGCGAGCTGGCCCTTGACGACGATCGACGCGGTGAGCTGCTGGCCGCCCGGGAACGGCGCATCGCCGATCGCGCCGGCCGTCACCGTCGCGTTCTGCGTGCCGATCGCCGCGATCACGTCGTCGGCGCCGACACCGTATTCACGCAGCTTGTGCGGATCGAGCCAGACCCGCAGCGCCTCGTCGGCGTCCCACAGCTCGGCCGCGCCGACGCCCGGCGCACGCTTCAGTTCGCGCAGCACGTAGCGGTTCAGGTAATCGCCGAGTTGCGCTGAATCGCGCGTGCCGTCGGTCGACGTCAGCGTGACGAGCATCAGGAACGTGTTCGCCGCCTTGAATACGCCGATCCCCTGCTGGACGACCTGCTGTGGCAACCGCGACTCGACCTGCTTCAGCCGGTTGTTCACGTCGACGAGCGCGATGTCCGGATCGGTGCCGGGCGAAAACGTCACGTCGATCTCGAGGTTGCCGTGACCGTCGCTGCTCGTCTCGTAGTACAGGAGCCCGTCGGCGCCGTCGAGGCTTTCCTCGATGATGCTGCCGACGTCGCCGTCGACCGTCTCGGTCGACGCGCCCGGATACGCGGCCGTGATCACGACCCGCGGCGGCGCGAGGCGCGGATATTGCGCGATCGGAAGCTGCGGAATCGCGAGCACGCCCGCGACGACGATTGCGAGCGCAACGATCCACGCAAAGACGGGACGATCGATGAAGAACGACGGCATCGACATGGGTCAGCGAACCGCCGGCATTCCGGCGCGAGGCCGCGGGACGGTACCACCGTCGGCACCGCCACACGGCGCGTGGGTGGCCTGGGCGCGCTTCGCCCGGTTCACGTCAATCATCGGCTCTCTCTTGCGGGCCGCGCACCGGAGCCAGCATCGACGACGCAAGCAGCGCGCGTGTATACGGATGGGACGGCGCGTGCAGCACGTCGAGCGTATCGCCCTCCTCGACCACGCGCCCCGCCTTCATCACGACGACCCGATGGGCCATCGCACGCATCACCGCGAGATCGTGCGTGATGAACAGGTAGCTCAATTTGTACTTCTTTTGCAGATTCGTCAGCAGATTCAGCACCTGCTTCTGGATCGACACGTCGAGCGCGCTCGTCGGTTCGTCCAGCACCAGCAGTTCCGGCTCCACCGCCAGCGCGCGCGCGATCGCGATCCGCTGCCGCTGGCCGCCGGAGAATTCGTGCGGATAACGCAGCATCGACTCGGCCGGCAGGCCGACCTCCTGAAGCAGCGCGGCGATCCGCGCGCGGCGCGCGTCCCCGGCCACCTGCGGCCGGTGCACGGCAAACCCCTCCCCGACGATCTGCTCGACGGTCATCCGCGGCGACAGCGAGCCGAACGGGTCCTGGAACACGACCTGCATCCTGCCGTACAACGCGCGCCGGCCACCCGTCGTCCGCAGCGCTTCCAGCGGCATGCCGTCGATCTCGATCGAGCCGGCCGCCGGCCGCTGCAGGCCGAGCACCGTCGCCGCCAGCGTCGATTTCCCCGAGCCCGACTCGCCGACGATCCCGAGCGTTTCGCCGCGCCTCAGATTCAGCTTCACGTCGTGCACGGCCCGGAACGTCGTCTTGCCCAGCATCGCGCGCCAGCCCTTCGCCGCGATGCGGTAATCGACGGCGAGGCCCTGCACGTCGAGGATGGTCTGCGCGCCGGCCGCGACCGGCTCGACGTCCCGCTGCGGCGCGCTGTCGAGCAGCCGGCGCGTATAGGCGTGCCGCGGCGCGGCGAACAGCGCGCCGGTCGTGTTCGTCTCCACGAGCACACCCTGCTCCATCACGGCCACGCGCTGTGCAAAGCGCCGCACGAGATTCAGGTCGTGCGTGATCAGCAGCACGGCCATCCCGCGCGCGGCCGCCTCCTGCTCCTGCAGTTCGATCAGCAGATCGACGATCTGCTGGCGCACCGTCACGTCGAGCGCCGTCGTCGGCTCGTCCGCCAGCAACAGCCGCGGCCGGCACGCCAGCGCCATCGCGATCATCGCGCGCTGCCGCTGCCCGCCCGACATCTGATGCGGAAAGCTGTCGATGCGCCGCTCCGGCTCCGGGATACCGGTGCGCCGCAGCAGCGCTATCCCCCGCTCGCGCGCGTCGCCCGGCCGCAGCCCCTCGTGCAGCCTCAGGCTCTCGGCGATCTGCTTGCCGATCGTATACAGCGGATTCAGCGCGGTCATCGGTTCCTGGAACACCATCGCGATGTCGGCGCCGCGAACTCCGCGCATCTGCTGTTCGGTCTTCGCGAGCAGGTCCTCACCGTCGAACAGCATCCGTCCCGACAGCGTCGCCTGCTGCGCGAGGCGCAGTATCGACAGCGCCGTCACGCTCTTGCCCGACCCCGATTCGCCGACGAGCGCCACGCGCTCGCCGCGGCCGATCGACAAACTCAGGTCCTGCACGGCCGCCTTCGCGCCGAAGCGCGCCGAAAACCCGTCGATCTGCAGCAACGCGTTCGCCATCATCGCCCCCCGCCGAACGCCGAGCCGCGCGCGCGCGTGTCGAGCGCGTTGCGCAGCGCATCGCCCATGAAGGTCAGCAGCAGCAACGTCACCACCAGCGCCGCGAATGCGGAGATCGAGATCCACCATGCGTCGAGGTTGTTCTTGCCCTCCTGAAGCAGTTCGCCCAGGCTCGGCGTCGGCGGCTGCACGCCGAGGCCCAGGAAATCGAGGCTCGTCAGCGACAGGATCGCGGCGCTCATGCGGAACGGCAGGAACGTGATCACCGGCGTGAGGCTGTTCGGCAGCACGTGGCGCCACATGATCTGCGCATTCGTCAGCCCCATCGTGCGCGCCGCTTTGACGTAGTCGAGCATGCGGTTTCGCAGGAATTCGGCGCGCACGTAATCGGACAGCACGAGCCAGCCGAACATCGACAGCAGGATGAACAGCAGCCACAGCGACGGCGTGAAGATCGACGCGAAGATGATCAGCAGGTACAGGTCCGGCAGCGCGCTCCAGATCTCGATCAGGCGCTGCCCGACCAGGTCGGTGCGGCCGCCGTAGAAGCCCTGCAGCGCGCCCGTCAGCACGCCGACCAGCACCCCCGACACGGTCAGCGCAAACGCCATCAGCACCGACAGCCGGAACCCGTACAGCAGCCGCGCGAGCACGTCGCGGCCGAACTGGTCGGTGCCGAGCCAGTTGCTCGCCGACGGCGGCGCCGGATACGGCTGCGATGCGAAGTAGTCGATCGTGTCGTAGCGGTAGCGGTTCGGCGGATAGACCGCGAAATTGCCGTGCGACTCGAGCTTCGCTCGAATGTACGGATCGAGATAGTTGGTCTTCGCGGGAAAGTCGCCGCCGAACGCGGTCTCCGGGTAGTCCGTCACGATCGGAAAATAATAATGCCCGTCGTAGCGCACGAGCAGCGGCCGGTCGTTCGACAGGCCGTCCGCACACAGGCTGAGCGCGAACAGCGCCGCGAAGATCACGAGGCTTGCATAGCCGAGCGGCTGCGCGCGAAAGCGCTGCCACGTGCGCCGCCACGGCGACGGCGACGGCGCGCACGCGGGATCAGTGGTCCAGGCGGCTGAACTGGATACGGGGGTCGACGACGACATAGCAGATATCCGCGATGAGCTTGGTCAGCAGACCGATCAGGGTGAACAGGAACAGCGAGCCGAGCACGACCGGATAGTCGCGGCGGATCACCGAGTCGTACGACAGTTGCCCCATCCCGTCGAGCGAGAACAGCGTCTCGATCAGCAGGTTGCCGTTCAGGAACGCGCCGACGAATGCCGCCGGCAGCCCGGTGAGCAGCGGGATCGCCGCATTGCGCAGCACGTGCTTCCACAGCACGTCGCGCTCCGGCGCCCCCTTCGCGCGCGCGGTCAGCACGTATTGCCGGCCGATTTCCTCGAGGAACGTGTTCTTCGTCAGGATCGTGACGATCGCGAAATTGCCGATCACCGACGCGGTCACCGGCATCACGATGTGCCACAGATAGTCGAGCGTCCTGCCGATCAGCGTCAGGTCGTCGAAGTTGTCCGACGTGAGCCCGCGCATCGGAAACACCTGCCAGAACGTGCCGCCGCCGAACAGCATCAGCAGCAGCACGCCGAGCACGAAACCCGGCACCGCGTAGCCGGTCAGCACCAGCACGCTCGTCGCGGTGTCGAACCGCGAGCCGTTGCGCACCGCCTTCGCGATGCCGAGCGGTACCGACACGAGATACGTGAGGATCACCGTCCACAGCCCGAGCGTGATCGACACCGGCAGCTTCGACCGGATCACCGCCCACACGCTGCGGTGCGCGAAGTAGGATTGGCCGAGGTCGAACGTCGCGTAGCTTTTCAGCATCAGCAGATAGCGCTCGAGCGGCGGCTTGTCGAAGCCGAACTGCTTGCGAATCTGCTCGATCTGCTGCGGATCGACGCCCTGGCTGCCGTGGTAGCCGCCCCCGCCTCCGCCCGCCTCGCCCCCGCGCGCGCTGCCGTGGCGCAACTGCGCGAGCACCTGCTCCACCGGGCCGCCCGGCACGAACTGCGTGACCGCGAACGTGATCGTCACCACCCCGACCAGCGTCGGGATCATCAGCAGCAGCCGCCTGAATATGTATGCCAGCATCGTTGCTCCCCGTCAGGCCGCCGGAGCGGGTTGTGCCGCCGGCTTCTTCACGTACCAGTAGTCGATGATCCAGTCCTCGTATTGATAGGAGTCCGGCACGATCGCCGGATGGCCGAGCGTCGCCTTGTACGCGATCCGCGCGTTCGGCAGGTAGTACTGCGGGATCAGTGCGTACAGGTTGATCAGCACGCGGTCGAGCGCGTGCGTGGCCGTCTCGAGATCGTCGAGCGTGTCGGCCGCGAGCGCCGCGCGGATCAGCGCATCGACGGCCTTCGACTTCACGCCCGGATAGTTCTCGGAGCCCGGCTGCGATGCGGCCGCGCTGCCGAAACGGCGCGTCAGCTCCGCGCCCGGGATCGTCACCGGCAAGTAGATGTACGTCGTCATGTCGTACTCGAAATTGTCGAGCCGCTTCAGGTAGACCGCACTGTCGATCTCGTGCAGGTACGCGTGGATGCCGAGCGTCGCGAGCGCCTGCGTGTACGGCAGGATCAGGCGGTCCATTCCAGGCTGGTCGTCGATGATCTCGATCGTCATCGGCGTGCCGTTCGCATCGCGCAGCGCGCCGTCGCGGTAGTGCCAGCCAGCCTGCGCGAGCAGGTCGCGCGCCTCCTTCAGGTTCGCGCGCAGCGAGCCGGGCGGCAGCGTCGACGGCTGGCCGATCATCGGGCCGAACACCGCCGGCGGCAGCGTCGACCGGTATGGTTCGAGCAGCGCGAGCTCCCCGGCGCTCGGCACGCCGGACGCCGCAAACGGGCTCGCCTCCCAGAAACTGCTGGTGCGGCGATACTGCCCGTAGAACATCATCCGGCTCATCCAGTCGAAGTCGAACGCCAGCGCGAGCGCATGCCGCACGCGCACGTCCTGGAACATCGGCTTGCGCATGTTCATCAGGAAACCCTGCATCTGCGCGGGGCCGTCCCGGAATTCCCCCTTCTTCAGCATGCCGTTGCGAAAATTCTTGCCGACATACTTGCGCGCCCACTGCGTCGAGCTGTATTCCATGCGCGCGTCGACATCGCCGGCCTTGAACGCCTCGAGCGACGTGTATTGGTCCAGGTACAGCTTGAACGACACGCGGGCAAAGCGAAACATCCCGCGCCGCGACGGCAGGTTCGCGGCCCAGTAATGCGGGTTGCGCACATAGCTGATCTGCTTGTCGTTCTTGCGCTGTTCGATCAGGTAGGGACCGCTCGCGATCGGCGGCATGGTTGCGATCTGGTCGAACGGCGGCCGCGTGCCGTCCGCCCGTTGCCCCCATTTCGGCGAGAACACCGGCAGATCGCCCGCGATCAGCGCCGCGTCACGCTCCGCGTGCTTGAAGTCGAAGCGGATCGTCCTCGCGTCGACCACCACCGCGCGCTTGATGATCGAGAACTGCGCGTTGTAGATCGGCGACGCCTGCGGGCTCGTCAGCGTGTCGAACGAATACTTGACGTCAGCCGCGGTGATCGCGTCGCCGTTCGAGAAGCGTGCGGCCGGGTTGAGGTGGAACGTTGCCGACAGCCGGTCCGGCGCGACCTCGACGTCGTCGGCGATCAGCGCGTATTCGGACGCGAGTTCGTCCCAGCTGCGCTGCATCAGCGTGTCGAACATCAGGTTCTTGATGTCCGGCGCGGGCGAGCCGCGCACGAGGAACGGATTCAGCGAGTCGTAGCTTTGCGCTTCGTCGTAGTTTTCGAAATTCAGTGTGCCGGTGTCCGGCGCATTTACATCCGCGTAGTCGAAATGCGTAAAGTCCGGCGGATATTTCGGCTGGTCGTATTGCGAAATCGCCGACACCGCGAGCGCGGCCCGTGGCATGGCGCCGCCCGACACGAGCAGCGCCGCGCAGGCGAGCAGCACGGCGCGCGTGCCGTTGCGCATTTGCCCGTGCGTGCGCATCCGGCGCGCGCGGCGCGGCACACGTGCCCATCGCCATTTCAACAGTGTCATGGTCAGTCTGTCCGGAAGCGTGCGGGCGCGATGCCTGCGCGCGGTCGATGCCCGTGCCGGACGCAGCATGCCGCCCGCGTCCCGCTGGTTGTTCGTGCTGCAAACGATCCGACAAGCCGAGCCGTCGCGCGGCCCGATCGCGAACCGTCGTGGCGCCAGGCGAAAAAAGGCCGCTCCATGGAAAGGGGGGGGGTGTGGACGTGGAGCGGCCGGTCTAAAGCCTGTCAGTGCATCGCGATCGCCATCAGAACTTGTACTGCGCACCGATCTGCGCGAACCGGCCGATATACGAATACACCGACGTGTCGTACCCGCTCTGGTCCAGCGTGCCGTTCGCGAAGATCGGGTCGTACGGCGGCGTGCGGTTGAAGATGTTGTCGATGCCGCCGTAGATCGTCCAGTTCTTGAAGCCCGTGTACGTCAGCATCAGGTTGAACTGGCTGTACGAACCGACCTTCGACGGCGCGGGCGCCGGCAGCAGGTTCTGCGCGTACGGGCCCGTGAACTGCCACGTCAGCGCCGCGTCGAACTTCCGGTAGTTCCAGTCCAGCGTCGTGTTGCCGCGCCAGCGCGGGAAGCTGCCGCCGAACGGCTGCGTGATCGTGAAGTTGTTGCCCGCGCCGTTCACCGGTGCGCCGCCCGGGAAGCCGATCTTGTAGCTGTTGATGTACGCCCAGTCACCCGACAGCGTGACCGTGCCCCAGCCCTTGAGCGGCAGCCCCTGGCGGAACGTGCCTTCGAAGCCGTTCGTGTCGAGGTAGCCGAGGTTCTGATACGGGATCACCTTGTACAGCAACTGGCCCGTCGTCGGGTCGGTCACGACCTGCGACGGCTTGCCCTGGCCGATCACGTTGTCGATGCGGATCTTGTACCAGTCGAAGCCGATATCCGTGTAGCGGCTCGGCGAGACCTGGAAGCCGATGTTGAAGTTGCGCGTGCGTTCCGGCGCGAGGTTCGGGTTGCCGACGGTGATCGACGTATAGTTCTGGCCGGTGGCCGGGTCGACCTGGATGCCGAGCGTCTGCGACTTGCTGTCCTCGACGAAGGTCGGCGCGCGGAAGCCGCGGTTGTACGACGTATACAGCGTGAGCGCCTTGATCGGCTGGTAGCGCAACGCAAAGCGCGGCGAGAAGGCGCCGCCCACGTCCGTGTAGTGATCGTAGCGGCCCGCCTGGCTGAACGTCAGGTTCTCGAGGATCGGCACGTTGATCTGGTAATAGACGGCCGCGACGTTGCGCTGGCCGTTCACCGTCTCCAGGTCCGGCGTGATGACCGCCCCGCTCAGGTATTCGGAGCCAGGCGTCAGCACTTCGCTCTGGTGCGTGAACTGCGCGCCGAAGCCGATGCCGACGTCGCCTGCCGGCAGATGGAACAGGTTCGGCGTCGACAGCGTCGCGTCGATCGTATCGAGCTTCGAGATGCCGAGGTTGTTCGCTTCCTGGAACAGCCCGTTGAACGCGTTCGGCGTCGCCGCCGGGTTCGCGAAGTTCAGCGTGCCGTTCTGGTAGATGTTGTTCAGCGCGTTGACGTTCAGCTGGTTCGTGAACACGTTCGACACCGTGCTCTGCGAATGGCTGACCGACGTCGCCCAGTCCCAGTCGCCGTACGGCAGCGTAAACGCCCCCTTGATGCCGGCGGCCGCGCGCCAGTAGTTGGCCCAGGTCTTCTGCGCGACCGTGTTCGGAAACGCGTAGGTGAGCGGCGTGGCCGCGCCGGTCGTGTTGTACGGGTTGCTGACCGGCACGACGAAGTTGAACGGCGAAAGCAGCTTCGTCTGCGGATTCCAGACCAGCGCCGGGTTCTGCGGGTTGCCGATCACGTTGTTCCACAGGCCGTCGTTGGTCGTGGTCGTGTTGTAGCTCTCGAGGAAATCCGCGAACGCGGTCGTCTTGTCGTCGATCTTGAAGTCGGCATGGAGCTTCGCGTTCAGGCGCTCGGTCATCGGCAGGATCGACGTGCTTTCGGCCGTGTTGTACGCGCAGACCGTGCCCGGCATCCCGGCCGACAGCGAATTCGACGCGGCCGGATGCACCGAGCCGCCGAACGGACAGCCCCCGTTCAACGCCTGCGCGACGCCGCCGGGCATGTTCCAGTAGGACGGCGCGAGCAGCGAGAAGCCGCCCGGCTTGCCCGTGAAGTCCTGGTTGCGGGTCGAATCGCGGTCGGCGAGCGTGAAGCCGTTCGACTTGTAGTAGCTGAGCGCCGCCGTCACGTTGAAGCGGTCGGCGTTCAGGTCGCCGAAGCCGCCGAGCACGCCGAACTTCATCGTCCCGTCGCCGTTGCCGGCGTTGATCGCGCTGCCGAGGCTGCCGTCGAGCTGCAGGCCGCGGAAATTGTGTTTCGTGATGATGTTGACGACGCCGCCGATCGCGTCCGAACCGTATTGCGAGACGGCCCCCGTCTTCACGATTTCGATGCGCTCGATGTCGTTGAGCGGCAGCGTATTGAGGTCGAAGAACGAATCGACGCTGTTCGAGAAGAATGCGTACGGCGCCACGCGCTGGCCGTCGACCAACACGAGCGTGTATTTTTCGGACAGGCCGCGCAGCGCAATGCCGGCGGCGCCGGCCGCGAAGTTGCCCGATTGCCCCTCGCCCCAGCTGTTCGCCGAGTTGGCCGCCGCGTCGCGCAGGAAGTCGGCGACGGTCACCGCGCCGCTGCTCTGGATTTCCTTCGGCGTGATCGTCTGCACCTGCTGGAAACCCGTCTTGTCGGCCTGCCGGATCAGCGAGCCCGTCACTTCGAACCGCTTGATCTGCGCGACCTTGCCCTGCCCGTTCGCGCCGGGTGCGGCGGGCGTCGCGTCGGCTGTCGCACCGGATGCCGCCACCGGCGCCGCGGCGCCCGTGGTGTCGCCCGCCTGTGCGACGGTCACGGGCGCACCGTTCGCGACCGCATCCGCGATCGCGACGGCGCCCGGCGCCGGCTGGCTCTGGGCGAAAGCCGGCGGCACCAGTGCGGCCGTCAGCGCCAGTTCCGCCCAGACTATCCTCTTGATGGCCAACGCCAAAACTCTCTGCTTCATCTTGTTCCCTCTCGCTCGTAGTAAGACCCCACCTGCTGTGCGCCGGAACCTTGTGAATTCCTTGCGCGTCCTGGGTGCCCGTGTAGCGGAACCCGCGATTGCCACTCTTCCGACTGCCATGACTCGAACGGATCGGCCTCGGGGCACCCGTGCCAGTCAGCACCACCGTTTTTTATGATTTTGTTTCGTCATACTTATTACCTACATTGAGCGCATTTCCCTGCTACCTCCCGATTCGATGGACGGCGATTCCTGCTGGCGACGAGAACGTCTCGCGCGCCGTATCGCGTGCCATCCACTGTCGATCGGGTACTTCTCCTTCGTCGCGGCGCGCAGCGCCGGCCGCCCCGCTAGAACAGCCTCGGCGTGCCGACCCAGACGATCACCGCCTCTTCGTCAGCCGTGTTGTGCCACGCATGCGGCATCGTCGATTCGTAATGAGCGGTGTCGCCCTGGTTCAGCGTGAACGTGCAATCCTCGAGCGTCAGCGCGACCTGCCCGCGCATCACATAGACGAACTCCTCGCCCGCATGCGTCGTCACCTCGGACGGCGACTGCCCCACCGGCATCCTGACGAGAATCGCGTCGAGCTTGCGGCCACCCGCCGGATTCGTCAGCCTGGCGAACAGGCTGGCCGAGTTCGCGAACTGGAAATACTGCAGCGCGTTCCCGCGGCACACCGAGCGCGCTTCCGTCGGCGTGTCGATGAAGTACTGCATCGTCACGCCCAGCGCCTTTGCGATCCGGACCAGCGACGTGATCGACGGCGTCGCCCGCCCGCGCTCGACCTGCGACAGGAACGGCTTCGAAATGCCGGCGATCGTGGCCGTTTCGTCCAGTGTGAGTTTCAGGCGGTGGCGCAGCGCCCGGATCTTGTTGCCTAGCGACACGGCGACGAGCACCGACTCATCAGGGGGCAAAGCCATGGAAATTCGGAGCCTCGCAGTCGAAATCGGTTTGATGTCGGCGCCCCTTGACCGATGCGGTGACGCGATCGGCCCGGCGCGATACCCGGCTGAGCGCTGCCGCCGCGTGCAGGCGGCGCGCGGCGCAGCACGGCACCGTCGCCGCACGGTCGCGCAGCCTTCGGATATTTCATTCGGTTTACTAATTAACAAGGCTGCCCCTTTTCCTCGTTTGACCTAACCTTCAGGCACTTGTACTGCCGTACTGCCCGCGGCGGCACGCCGCTTTTCGACCGCGCCCTTGTGGCACGCCGTCGCGCCCTTCCGTTGCCGTTACCGGGATGCCACCGCCGTCCAGAGCTTTGCCAGGTCGCCTGAACCGTCTGATCCCTTGACCGTGCGCAGCACCTGGACCGCATGCGCCTTCTGGCCGGCCACGTAATACGCCTCGCCGAGCCGCAGTCGCGCCGCGTCGGGATGCTCGAGCCCGCCCTTCGCGATCGCCTGTTCCATCATCGGCAAGCCCTGCTGCGCATGACCCGCGAAGACGAGGTTCATGCCCGCGTCGATCGGCGCCGCCGGCGTCGCGGCGTCCCCGCCCGGTTGCGCGCGCTTGGCGGCGAGCGCCTGCAGCCGCTTCTCGCGGTCCGCCTGCGCGTCCTTGCCGAGTACGCCGGATGCGAACCCCTGGTCGATCACCTGCTTGCCTTCGGCGGGCGACCCCGCGACCAGTGCGAGCTGCGTCATCTCCATGTACGCGTCGGCCGTCGCGAGCGACCCCGTCGCCCGGCGCAACCGGTAGATGTCGAGGTCGAGCGACGACAGATACCCGGGGTTGCCGCGAATGGCCGTGACCATTTCGTCCCAGTACGCGGGGCTCGGGTGGTAGGCCACCAGCAGCCCGAGCGCACTGCGGTAGGCGTTGCCGTCCTTCACTTTCTGCGCGCACGTCGCGAGCATCTGCAACTGCCCTTCATCCGGTGCGTGTCCGCCGTTCGCCTGCGCGTCCGTGCTCGCCTTCAACTGGCTCACGACCGGCGCGCAATCGTTCGACAGGTAATACGACTGCGTGAGCAGCGTGCGCATTTCCGGATCCGTTCCGCCCGCCTTCAGGTAGCGTTGCGCGGTCCGGATCGCCAGCGGGTAGTTCTTCTGCTGGAAGTAGATGCCGGCCAGCGCCGCCGTGGTCCGCTGCTCGTCCTCGCCGGACAGCCGCCCCGAGTTCAGTACCGTCTCGTAGGCTTGCGCGGCCGTGCCCGAGTCGCCTGCCGCCATCGCCGCCGCACCGCGCATCTCTTCCACCATGGACGTTTCGTACGGCGTCCGGTTGGGGACGGCGGCCGCCTGCGCGATCTTGCCGAGCGCGTCGCGATACTTGTGCGCCCGGTACAGATCCTGCGCCGCCGCCAACGGTTTCGCCACGTCCGGCCGCAGCGCGTCCGCCGGCAACGCCGGGCGGCCGAGCATGCATGCCGCGCCGAGTGCCGTCACCGCCGTCATCCGTTTCCATCGTCGCTGGTTCATCGGCTCGTCCGTTTCGTCATTGCATGAATTGCTCGTTGCCGATCAGGCCGATCTTGGTCGCGCCCACGCGTTGCGCGGACGCCAACACGGTCGCCACGTCCTTGTACGGCACCAGCTTGTTGGGCCGCAGATGGATCTCCGCCTGCACGGGTTCTGCCGCCACCTGGGTCAGCTTCGCCTCGAGCGCCGCGCGGTCCGGCACCGGCGCGCCGTTCCACGTCGTCGTGCCGTCGAAATCGATGTCGATCTGCACGATTTCCGGCGGCGTTGCCGGCGGCGGCGGATTGCCCACCGGCAAATCCATCTTCACCGAATGCATCTGGATCGGGATCGTGATGATCAGCATGATCAGCAACACCAGCATCACGTCGATCAGCGGCGTGGTGTTGATGTCGACCATCACGTCCGGTTCCGCATTGCCTCCGCCTGAAGGCACGTTCATACCCATCGTCGACTCCTGTCGATCAGCGTTGGCGCTTTAGCGCTTGTGTCGGCTGGAATTGGTGCTTCAGCACTTACTCCAGCCCCATGCTTCGCATCTGATCTCATGCTTTGCGGTCGATCAGCATTCGCGCTGTCGCGCTCGTATCGGCCGGCGCACGTACCCCGACCCCGTGCTTCGCAGCCATTCCCGTGCGCGGCTAGCCGCCACGCGCGGGCGGCTCCGTAATGAACGACAGTTTCGCGATCCCCGCGCGCTCGCACATCGTGACCACCCGGCCGATGAACTCGTAGCGCGTATTCTGGTCGCCCCGCACGTGGACGCTCGGCTGCGGCTGCTGCTGCGACACGTCCTTCAGGTTCGCGAGCAGCGTCGGCGCGTCCACCAGTTTCTCGCCCCAGAAGAAATCGCCGTCGCGGTTTACCGCGATCTCGATGCTTTTCGGTGTCGTCTGCAGCGGCTGCACCGTCTCCTTCGGAAGCTGAAGCTGGATCGTGTGCGTCACGACCGGAATCGTGATCAGGAAGATGATCAGCAACACCAGCATCACGTCGACGAGCGGCGTCGTGTTGATGTTGGCGATCACCTCGTCGCTATCGTCCTGCCCGACGTTCATGGCCATCGCGCTTCTCCGTCAGCCGATCAGTTCGCAAGCGTTGCCGCCGGCGCCGGCGCGCGCACCGGTCGCCGGTTGCCGGCCAGCAGCACCGTGTGCAGTTGCGCGCCGAAGTTGCGGACCCGTTCCATCACCGACTTGTTGCGTCGGACCAGGAAGTTGTAACCGAGCACCGCCGGCACCGCGACGGCAAGACCGATCGCGGTCATGATGAGCGCCTCGCCCACCGGGCCAGCGACCTTGTCGATCGACGCCTGGCCCGCGATGCCGATCGCCGTCAGCGCGTGATAAATCCCCCAGACCGTGCCGAACAGCCCCACGAACGGGGCCGTCGAGCCCACCGTGGCCAGGAAGGCAAGCCCGTCCTGCATGCGGTTCGACACGTTCGTGATCGAACGCTCGACCGATACGTCGATCCACGTGTTGCGGTCCACCGCTTCCAGCAGTGCGTCCTCGTGATGCTCGCCGGCTTCGATCGCCGTTTCGGCGATGAAGCGGAACGGCGATGCCTCGTCGAGCAGCCTGGCGCCCTCGGCCAGCGACGGCGCGGACCAGAGCTGCGCGTCCGCCAGCTTCGCGCGTCGATTCGCACGCAACTGTTCCACGAACTTGGTGATCATGATGTACCAGCTTCCCATCGACATGATCACCAGCAGAATCAGCACGAAACGTGCGACGAAGTCGCCGTTCTTCCATAGCGCGCCGAGCCCGTACGGGTTCTCGACCGCTTCCGTCGCGGCCGGCGCGGGCGGCGGCGCCGGCTCGGCGGCGGCCGGCGCCGGGACCGGCGTGGCCGACGGCGCCGCGGCCTGTGCCGACGTGCCGGCCGCCCCGCTTGCCTGCGCGTGAGCGAGCTGCGGTGCAACGAACCCGTCGACTGCGGCGACGGACAACAACATGCTTGCCGCCAGCGCGGCCAGTGAACGCTTCGTCATACCCCACTCCAGTTCTTTCGGTGAACTTAGTACTTCAGTTCGAGACGGTTTTCCCCGGCCCGGCTCGTGCCGGGCCGCCCACTGCATCAATTCAGATTGAACGAGAACGGCACCTGGACCCGCACCGACTGGCCCTGCGCGACGCACTTGAACCGTTTCACGGTGTTGTAGGCGGCGCGATCGAGGATCGGATCGGCGGACTGCGCGACGCGCTCGTTCGTGATGTTCCCTTCCGCATCCACGACGAATTCGATCGTCACGTCGCCCGTGATGTTGTTTTCCTGCGCTTCCTTCGGGTACTGGATCGACGCGCGAAGCGTGTCCGAATTCGGGCAGACGACACCCACGTCATGGCTGACCGGCTTGGCCGGTGCCGGAGCTGGCGCCACGACCGGCGCCTGTACGGCCGGCGCGGAGGGTACCGGCGCCGACTGGTGCGTGATCGTCGCCTGCGGCAGCGCCTGCACCGGCACTTCCGGCGGCGGGACGAACGGCGGTGGCGGCAGCGCGAATTTCGGCGGCGGGAGCTTGACCACGGGCATCGGCGGTGGCGGCGGCGGCTTGACCGGCTCGATGATGCGGGTTTCGATCGGATGCTGGATCACCTGCACGACTTTCGTCGCGAGGCCGTTGAGCAATGCGTAGATCAGCACTGCATGCAGCACCAGGACGATTCCGATGCCGCCGAACCGGCGCACCGGATTCTGCTGCTTCTTGCCGAACTCTCGCGGACGCCCCAGCATAGCCAGTCCGCTGTTCGAAGTAGCCAGACGTTCTTCGACTTTCATGCCCACCATCCATCCCCCAATCGATTCGCCCAGTTTCGGGTTGCAGCCGGTCGCGAAGCCAGGTCGGCATCGCCTCCGCTTCAACCCGAAGATTTCATTTCAAATTCAATTTGCAATCCGAATTGAAAGAATCAAATTCGAATTCCAATTAATTCGTTTTCAAGGAATCGTTCCGGCCGGCGCGGCCCGGTGTGTCACACCGGAAATCCACGCGCCTGCACGTTCAGGCAATTGTCAGCTGAGCTGGCGCGACTTCGCGTTTCGTTTTCGCATGACGGTTCGCCGTTCGTTACACGGTGATGTCAATAGCGCCGTTCACTTGGGTGCAGAAGATAGCAAGGAAAAAATTTTGCCGTCAAACTTTATTTGATGCCCGAATACAAAGTTTGGAGGGTTTATTCAAATAATATTCCGGTAAGCATAAATCCAGTTTCTATTATTGAAACGGTAATTGATTTGTATGGGTATATTCAAAATCGAATATTCAGCCATTTCGACATAGATATTCCCGTATTTCCCGCGTCGCACCAAAATGGTTCGCCCCGGAAAAACGGGCAAGGCGCGCCCTTCGCGTCGCCAACGCCGGCATCGGTCGTCCGGTTCCCCTGCCCACCCGCCTCCAGCCGGCCGGCACGGCTCGATGCGCACGTCGAGCGCACGAATGGCCCGCCGCACAATTAATCTGCAATCCGATACAAATAGAGGCGAACCTTCACCACGCGAAAGTCCGCCAAACAATTTCGGATATCGAATTAACTGTCGCGGGTGACGCCACACGCGCTGCGCACGATCAAGCCGTCCACGCATCCGCACGCACACGTGCGAACCTCCCCCGCGCCTCGCCGCATGCGCCTCGCGCTCAGGACTGCATACCCTGCATCCTGTGCGAAAAATGCGCGCGCTCGGCCGTCTCCATCAGCATCAGGAATTCGTCCTGTGTCATGTGGATCAGCGCTTCGTGGTCGCCGGCCTCGAAATAGACTTCCGGCTGCTGCGCAAGGCGTTCCTCGAGGAACGTTTTCATCCCGTACGCCATGCAGACCGGCGGCAGCGCGCCCATGTCGCAATCCTTGAACAGTTCGCGCAGTTCGACCTCCCGGGCGAGCACGAGATGGCGGCCCGTCTTCACCCAGAGATCCGACAGGCGCACGGCGTGCGTCGTCGGCAACACGGCGGCGACGTAGCCCTCGTCGTCCTCGAGAAGCACGGTTTTCGCGAGGCGATCGCCGGGAATATGCGCGGCGGCGGCCGTCTCCATGCTCGTATGGCTATAGGGGTGGTACACGACTTCGTACCGCGATGACTTCTGGCGCAGGCAATCCTGCAGGGTGGCTGACACGGACATGGCACACCTCGTCTGACGAATCGAGCGAACGGCGTTCGCACCGGATTCGTTCAGCATAGTTCGCATTCGGGCCGATGGAAATCGCCGCCTCGCCCCTTCGTCATTCAGGCTCCAGCCCAGGTTCCAACCCCTTTTCACGCAGCCATTCGCGGTTGAAAAGCCGCGCTCGATAGATGTCGCCGCGATCGCACAGCAAGGTCACGATCGTGTGCCCCGGGCCCATCCGGCGGGCCAGCCAGACCGCCGCCGCGACGTTGATGCCGCTCGATCCGCCGACGTACAGCCCTTCCTCGCGCAGCAGCCGGTAGACCATCTTCACGCACTGCGTATCGTCGATCCGCACGGCGTCATCGATCGGCGCGCCGGCGAGATTCGCGGTGACGCGCGTCGAGCCGATGCCTTCGGTGATCGAGTTGCCTTCGGCGCTGAGATCGCCCGTTTTCACGTAACCGTAAAGCCCGCTGCCGTGGGGATCGGCCAGCACGATCCGGACCTCCGGATTCTGCTCCTTCAGGTAGCGGCTCACGCCCGCCAGCGTGCCGCCCGTGCCGGTCGCGCAGACGAACGCATCGACCGTGCCCGCGGTGTCGCGCCAGATTTCCGGCCCCGTCGTCTCGTAGTGCGCCTGCCGGTTGACGACGTTGTCGAACTGGTTGGCCCATACCGCGTTGTCGAGTTCGTCCGCAAGCCGCCCGGCAATCTTCTGATAGTTGTTCGGGTCGCGGTACGGCGCCGCCGGCACCGGGCGCACGTCGGCGCCGAGCGTGCGCAGGATCGCCATCTTGTCCGGCGATTGCGTGTCGGGAATCACGATCACGCAGCGATAACCGCGCGCCGCGCAGATATGCGCAAGACCGATGCCCGTGTTGCCGGCCGTGCCCTCGACGACGGTGCCGCCCGGCTTCAGCGCGCCGCGCTGCTCGGCGTCGCGGATGATGTAGAGCGCCGCGCGATCCTTCACCGATCCGCCCGGATTCATGAATTCCGCCTTGCCCAGGATCTCGCAGCCCGTTTCCGCGCTGAACTTCGCCAACCGGATCAACGGTGTGCGACCCACGCAGTCGACGAAACCTTGTCGCACGTCCATTTCGCCCTCCGTTGCATTCGCGCTCGCGCGCCATACACAACGAAGGATAGGACGCGCCCGCCGCTTTCGGCGCCGGCCGCCGCGTACTAAGCTTGGGGAGCCCATTGCGGCGCGCGCGCCGCATCGCCAGACGAGGTCCGCCATGCCGCAATTGCAAACCGTCGCCGTCGACAAGCCCGAGGCCATGAACTTCATCCTCGGCCAGTCGCATTTCATCAAGTCCGTCGAGGACATCCACGAGACGCTGGTCGGCACCGTGCCCGGCATCCGTTTCGGGCTCGCGTTCTGCGAGGCATCGGGCAAGCGGCTCGTGCGCCGTTCCGGCACCGATGCGGAGCTCGTCGAACTCGCGTGCCGCAACGCCCTCGCGATCGGCGCCGGTCACGCTTTCATCGTGTTCCTCGGCGACGGTTTCTATCCGGTCAACGTGCTCAATGCGATCAAGGCCGTGCCGGAGGTCTGCCGAATCTACTGCGCGACCGCGAACCCGACCGACGTGATCATCGCGGAAACCGCGCAAGGACGCGGGATCGTCGGCGTCGTCGACGGTTTTCCGCCGCTCGGCGTCGAGAACGACGACGACGTGCGCTGGCGCAAGGATCTGCTGCGCACGATCGGATACAAGGCGTAAAAGCGGGCCGCCGGGGCGGACGGTTCATGATCGCGTCGCCTCTGCCGCGGCCTTTCCTGCAGACTCCGCTGCATCAAAGGCGCGTTCGCGCGCGGGATTTCAGGACGTAGGGAAGCCGGACCGTTAGTTGCATTTGAGAGAACGGGATACGCTTCCGCTCGCGTCGCGCTGCTGCCGCCCGGCTGTCCTATACTGGCCGCTACAGGCCGCAGCAGACTGACCGACGGCCGTACCGACGCACCGTCCGCGGCCGCCGACCCTTCCCGGAGAAACGCATGCATTACCAGCTGATCTACGAACTCGTCGACGATTACCTGTCGCGGCGCGAACCGTTCCGCGCGGAGCACCTCGCGCTCGCACAGGCCGCGACCGAGCGCGGCGAGCTCATGCTTGCCGGCGCGCTGGCGGACCCGGCCGACCAGGCCATGCTCGTGTTCGAAGGCGATTCGCCGGAAGCGGCCGAGTCGTTCGCGCGCGCCGATCCATACGTGCAGAACGGCCTCGTGAAATCGTGGCGCGTGCGTCCGTGGCGCGTCGTGGTCGGCAAGCACGCGCGCTAGGCACGAAGAACGGCTACAGCCACCCTGCCCGCTTGAAACGCCACCACAGCGCGAAATCGGCAACGACCATCACGGCAATACAGCCGTAGAAGCCGTATTTCAGGTGCAGCTCGGGCATGTTCGCGAAGTTCATCCCGTAGATGCCGGCGATCATCGTCGGAATCGCGAACAGCGCGGCGAACGAGCCGAGCCGCTTGGTCACCTCGTTCTCGGCGAGCGAGATCATTCCGAGGTTGACCTGGATCGCCGTCACGACCATCTCGCGCCGCCCTTCGATCGTCTTCACGATCCGCTGCAGATGGTCGTACACGTCGCGGAAGTAATGCTCCATCCCGCTGCAGATCTGCGGGATGCGTCCGCCCGTGAGCTTCGCGAGCGGCTCGATCAGCGGCGCCGTGTGCTGATGCAGCAACACGAGGCGGCGCTTCAGCGAATAGAGATCCTCGATGATCGCGCGCGACGATGCGAGCGTGGCCTTCGTGAAGATGCGGTCCTCGAGTTCCTCGAGCTCCGCGCCGAGCGTTTCGAGGATCGGGAAATAGCGGTCGACGACCTGGTCCATCAGCGCGTAGAACACGAACGCCGAGCCTTCCTGCAGCAGATGCGGCTCGCGCTCGCAGCGCTTGCGCACGTCGCGGAAGTCCTGCTCGGTGTGATTGCGGATCGACAGCACATAGTTCGGGCCGACGAACACGTTCAGCTCGCCCACCTTGAGTTCGCCGTCGTCGTCGAGCTCGACCATATGCAGCACCGCGAACAGCGAATCGCCGTACTCCTCGATCTTCGGTCGTTGGTGCCCCTTGCGGGCGTCCTCGAGCGCGAGCTCGTGCAGCCCGAACTCCTCGCCCATCAGGTCTATTTCGTCGGGTGTCGGATCCTTCAGCGCGACCCATACGAAGCATTCGGGCTTCGACACGTAGTCGCTGATGGCGTCGATATCGATGTCGGCCAGCTTGCGGCCGTCCTGGTATGCAGCACAGTTGATCAGCATGTTGTCCGTGATGTTGCCGTTTGCGCATCAGTTTACCGTTTTGCTGCGCGGGCGCCCCGGCTTGCGCGGCACGCCGATATTGGTCATGATCGGGCTGCGTGCACCGCAGCACGCGCACCAACGCACTTGGGCACGTGCGCCGCACGGCCGTGCGGCCCAACCGTCAAGGAGACAGACCCATGTGGTATTTCTCGTGGATACTCGGCATCGGCGTGGCACTCGGTTTCGGCATCGTCAACGCGATGTGGCTGGAAGCGGAAGTGTTCTCGCGCGGCGACAAGCGCAGCGACACGTCGGGCCAGGAGGCGGGGAGCAAGTATTCGTGACGCACCTGGTGTTCTTCTGCGGTCACGCCGGCACCGGCAAGACCACGCTCGCGAAGCGGCTCATCGGGCCGCTGATGCGCGCGACCGGCGAGGCGTTCTGCCTGCTCGACAAGGACACGCTGTACGGCCGCTACAGCTCGGCCGCGATGGGCGCGCTCACCGCGGATCCGAACGATCGCGACAGCCCGCTCTACCTGAAACATCTGCGCGATCCCGAATACCACGGCCTGCTCGATACCGCCCGTGAAAATCTCGCGCTCGGCATCAGCGCGATCGTGGTCGGCCCGCTGTCGCGCGAAGTGCGCGACCGGCGCATCCTCGACCGCGCATGGCTCGGCATCGCGCCCGACGTCACGCTGACGGTCGTCTGGGTCCACACGTCGGAAGACACCGCGCACGCGCGGATCGTCGCGCGCGGCAACCCGAACGATGCGTACAAGCTCGCGCACTGGGACGAATACCGGCAGCGCCGCTTCGTGCCGACCGGCCACGAATGCGACGGCATCGTGATGTTCGACAACACCTCGCCATCCGACACGGACGTCGATGCATTGCTGTACCGCATCGTGCCGCCCCCGCCGCCGGCGACGATCGTCCCGCCGCTGCCGGCCTGACCGGTACCGGCGCCACGCCCTCTCCCCCAAAAAACAACGCCGGAAGCGCTGCTGCGCTCCCGGCGTCGTACGGCCCTCGTGCCAGAGGCTGGCGGGTGGTCAGGCCACCGCGTGCACGCGCTCCATCGTGCCGCCTTCGTACAGCTTGCCGAAGCGGTTCGACAGGAACGCCTTCAGCGACACCTTTTCCTGCGGGATGAAACCGCTCTGCGGCAGCTTCTTCTCGCGGAACAGATCCAGCACCGCGCACATCGCGCCGGCCGTCGTGATCTGGATCGCGCTCATGTGCATCCCGCACACGTCCTTCGCGAAGATCTTGCGCGTGAACACGTCCTGCACGAGCTGGCCGTCCTTCACGCCCGTCACCGTGACGAACACGAGCACGACGTCCTGCTTCGTCGACGGCACCGCGCGGCGCATGATCGACTTCAGCGTGTCGCGGTCGGTCGACAGGCGCAGGTCCTCCAGCAGGAACTGGACGAGCTCGCGGTGGCCCGGGTAGCGCACCGACTTGTAGTCGAGCGTCTCGACCTTGCCCGACAGCGTCTCGCACAGCGTGCCGAGGCCGCCCGACGTGTTGAACGCTTCGTATTCGGTGCCGTCGAGCGAGAAGTGCTCGAGGCCTTCGAGCGGCTGCACCCACTGCTTGCGGCCGTCGCGGATCGCTTCGCACGGCTGGCAGTATTCGTTGATCAGGCCGTCGACGCTCCACGTCAGGTTGTACTTCAGCGCGTTGGTCGGATACTCGGGCAGCGCGCCGACGCGCATCTTCACGTCGCGCACTTCGCTGAAGCCGTTCACGAGCTCGTGCGCGGCGATGCCGATGAAGCCCGGCGCGAGGCCGCACTGCGGCATGAACGCACGATCCGAACCGTCGGCCAGTTCGCGGATCGCGTGGGTCGCGCGCACGTCTTCGGTCAGGTCGAAGTAATGGACGCCGGCAGCCTTCGCGGCGGCGGCGACGTTGACCGCGAGGTAATAAGGCAGCGCGTTGACGAGCGCATCGAAGCCCTTCACTGCTTCGCGAATCGCGTTCGCGTCGGCCGAATCGACCCGTTGCGTCGCGATGCCTTCGCGCGACAGCTTCGCGAGCGCATCCGCATCGCGGTCGAACGCGACGACTTCGTAGTCGCCCGTTTCGCGCAGCATGTGAGCAATGGTGTGGCCGATCAGACCTGCGCCGACGATGGCGATTTTCATGCGCTTATCTCCTGATGATGGGTTTGGTGTTGTGGACGGCGTCGAGCCATGAACACAGTTTAGGGACGCGCAAAATCAGTTCCAAGACGAAGAATGATGCGAAACGACCGATAATTTCGACGTTACGACGAACAATTTCGTCGAAATGTCGAAACAGCGTATTTATCCCGCCGTCGGCCTCGCTATGGCTGGCCTAAGTTTCCCGTTTCAGACTGCATGCCGACCACCCGATCGCCAAGGAGGCATCGCATGCAATCCGTACCCGTCAATCGCGCGTCGCACTGGCTGAACAAGGTGCCCGACGTCGCGCTGTCGTTCTGGATCATCAAGATCATGTCGACCACCGTCGGCGAAACCGGCGCGGACTTTCTCGCGGTCAACGCGGGCCTCGGCCAGACCGTCACGCGCATCGCGATGGCGTCTTTGCTCGCGATCGCGCTGTGGCTGCAGTTGCGCACGCGCCGCTACGTCCCGTGGATCTACTGGCTCACGGTGGTGCTGGTCAGCATCGTCGGCACGCAGATCACCGACCTGCTCACCGACGGCCTGAACGTCAGCCTGTATGCAAGCACGGCAGCGTTTGCCGTCACGCTCGCGGCGATCTTCTTCGTCTGGCATCGCGTCGAAGGCACGCTGTCGATCGACACGATCGTCACGCCGCGGCGCGAGCTGTTCTACTGGGCCGCGATTCTCTGCACGTTCGCGCTCGGCACCGCCGCGGGCGATCTCGCGACCGAAGCGCTCGGGCTCGGCTTCACGCTCGGCGCGCTGTGCTTCGGCGCATTGATCGCGACCGTGTTCGTGATGTGGCGGCTCGGCGCCAATGCAACGCTGGCGTTCTGGATCGCGTACATCCTGACGCGCCCGTTCGGTGCATCGCTCGGCGACCTGCTCACGCAGGCCCGCGCATACGGCGGGCTCGGCTTCGGCGCCGCGTGGACGAGCCTGCTGTTCCTGACCGTGATCGTGCTGCTCGTCGCCGTCGCGCAGTTCGGCAGCGGCCCGCATACGCGTGCCGGCGCGGCCGAATGACGCCCTTTCCTTTCCGTTCACCGAATCGAGGACACTCCATGCGCTTCCCGTACTCCGTTTCCCGTCTCGCCGTTGCCGCGGCCACGATTGCCGTGCTGGGCGCCGCCGCCGGCTGCTCGAAGCAACAGGATGCGAATGCATCGACCTCGGCGCCCGCATCGTCCGCGGCGGTACACGCATCGAAGCTCGGCGACCTGTCGCAGTTCCGCACGATCGCCGCCGACGTCGACACGCTCGTCGGCAAGGGCGACCTGGCCGGCGCGAAGGCACGCATCAAGGATCTCGAGATCGCGTGGGATGCGGCCGAGGCCGGCCTCAAGCCGCGCGCGGCCGCCGACTGGCACATGGTCGACCAGGAGATCGACCGCGCGCTGTCCGCGCTGCGCGCCGACCATCCGACCCAGGCCGATTCGGCCGCCGCGATGAAGAACCTGCTCGCGGCCTTCGACCGGTTCGGCGGCAAATGAGCGTTGCGCCGGGCGCGCGGCGCGTGACGCGCGCCCGGGAATCGCATACGCTGGCGGCGATTGCGCGGCACGGAGAACACGCATGCGAATACTGCTCGTCGAAGACGACCCGATGATCGGCGAGGCGATCCATGCCGCGCTGAAGGACGCGTCGTACGCCACCGACTGGGTCACCGACGGCGTACGCGCGCTGACCGCGTTCGCGGCGCAGCCCTACGACCTGGTCCTGCTCGATCTCGGCCTGCCCGGCCGCGACGGGCTCGACGTGCTGGCCGGCATCCGCGCGAAGGACGCCAGCGCGCCGCTGCTGATCGTCACCGCGCGCGACGGTCTCGACGACCGCCTGCGCGGCCTCGACGGCGGCGCCGACGATTACATCGTGAAGCCGTTCGAGATGGCCGAGCTGCTCGCGCGGATTCGCGTCGCGATCCGGCGCCGTGCCGGCTCGGCCGCACCGCTGCTGAGCAACGGCATCGTGTCGCTCGACCCGGCGACGCGCGAAGCCGCCGTCGACGGGCAGGCGCCCGTCCAGCTGTCGAATCGCGAGTTCTCGCTGCTGCGAGCGCTGCTGGTGCGCCCCGGCGCGATCCTGTCGCGCCGCGAGCTCGAGGATCGCCTGTACGGCTGGGGCGAGGAAGTCGAAAGCAACGCGGTCGAATTCCTGATCCATTCGCTGCGCCGCAAGCTCGGCAGCACCGTGATCAAGAACGTCAGGGGGGCGGGATGGATGGTTTCAAGAAGCGCCTGAGCGAGTCGATCGGGTTCCGGCTGTCGGTCGCGCTGTCGGCCGCGATCCTGGTCGTCGCGACGGCCGCGGCCGCATTCGCGTTTTCGTCGGCGTTCGACGAAGCGCACGAATTGCAGGACGACGTGCTGCGCGAGGTCGCGACGCTGCTCGACCGCGAGCGCACGCCCTCGCCCCGTGCCGCCGGCGCCGGGCCCGCGCGCGAAAGCGACGAACTGTCGCGCGTGATCGTGCAGCCGCTTGGCGGCGCGCCGCAGCCGAGCGCCGACGGTACGCCGCGGCTTGCACTGCCGCCGACGCTCGCCGACGGGCTGCATACGGTCGATGCCGGCGGCAACGCGTATCGCGTGATGGTCCATACGCTCGCGAACGGCGAGCGCATCGCGGTCGCGCAGGAAGCCGGCATGCGCGACGACGTCGCGCGCGAAAGCGCGTGGCGCACCGCGCTGCCGCTGCTGATCCTCGTGCCGATCCTGCTGCTGCTCGTCGCCGATCTCGTGCGCAAGCTGTTCCGCCCGGTGGCCGTGCTGTCCGCCGGCATCGACGCGCGCGACGAGCACGACCTGCGCCCGGTGCCGGCCGATCACGTGCCGGCCGAAGTGCGGCCGTTCGTCGTCGCGATCAACCGGATGCTCGCGCGCGTCGCGCAATCGGTCGACGCGCAGCGCCGCTTCGTCGCCGACGCCGCGCACGAGTTGCGCTCGCCGCTCACGGCGATGTCGCTGCAGGCCGAGCGCCTGGCCGACAGCGACCTGCCGGACGATGCGCACGCCCGGCTCGCCGCGCTGCGCGGCGGGCTCGACCGCAGCCGCCACCTGATCGGGCAGCTCCTCGCGCTCGCGCGCGCGCAAAGCGCACCGGCCGCACCGCCCGGCGCCGTATCGGTGCATGCGATCTATCGCCGCGTGCTGGAAGACCTGATGCCGCTCGCCGATGCGAACGCACTCGATATCGGCGTCGACGACGGCCCGGACACCCGCGTGCCCGTCGACGAGCTCGAACTCACGTCGCTGGTCATGAATCTGGTCGACAACGCGATCCGCTACACGCCGTCCGGCGGACGCGTGGACCTGTCGACGCAACAAACCGACACGCACGCGTGCGTGACGATTGCCGACACCGGGCCGGGCATCGCGCCGCACGAACGCGAGCGCGTGTTCGATCCGTTCTACCGGGTGCCCGGCAACGCGCAGATCGGCTCCGGGCTCGGCCTGTCGATCGTGAAGATCCTCGCGGACCGGATGGGCGCCGACATCGCGCTCGCCTATGCGGACGCACGGGCATCGCGCGGGCTGCGGGTCTCGGTGCGGATTCCGCTCGCGCGGCCGCCCGGCGCGGCCCGATAACCACGCCGACGCGCCGGCGCAACACACGCGGCGCGACGCACATCGGACCTGGGCGTCAGCCGCCGATCGTCCCGCGATCGATCTTGCGCGACAGGATGATCGACGTCGTCGTGCGTTCGACGCCTTCGAGCGTGCCGATCTGGTCGAGCAGGTCGTTGAGCCGCTCGGGCGAATCGGCGCGCAGCCACGCGACGTAGTCGTACTCGCCGCTCACCGCGCACAGCAACTGCACTTCGGGCATCCGGTCGAGCTTGCGCAACACGTCCTTGCCGAACTTCGGCGTGAGGATGATGCCGACATACGCGTAAATGCTCGCGTCGAGCACGTCCTGCCCGAGCCGGACGCTGTAGCCGGCGATCACATTGGTGCGTTCGAGCCGCGCGATACGTGCGACGACCGTCGTGCGCGCGACGTCGAGCTGGCGCGCGAGATCCGCGACGCTCGCGCGCGCATCGGCTTGCAGCAGCGCGACGAGTTGCCGGTCGAGATCGTCGAGTTGGTCGAGGCGGGGTGGACGCATGAGGCTAGGCTGGCGTGCGACGCGCCGGCTAAGTGGAAGGTGACGCGATGATAGCGCCGAACGCCGGTACGCCCAAACGGCATCGCACGACCGCGCAATCGCACAATCGCGCGCCGTCATGCGGCCGCGCCGCCTTGTCCGTGCGCGACGACCGCATCCGGATCGCGCTTGCAGCCCCGCTGCCGGCCCGCCATGTCCCTTTCAATTTCCATTCGTATCGGATGTAAGCAAGTGTCGCTTTCGCTGCCGCGCCGCACGCAACGTGCTACTAATAATGTGCGACGCGAAATGCGTGCTTTCGGCAATTGCCGCCGCGCCCGCTCGCAAGACACCACCCCGGAGAGCCAATCATGAAGAAAATCTCGCTCACCCTCGCTACGCTCGCCGTTGCAGCCAGCGCTTTCGCGCAAACCCCGGCGCAGCCGCAGACGCCCGCTCCGGCCACGACGGCCGCGGCGTCGGCTCCGAGCGCCGAGCAGCGCGCGGCACGCCACGAAGCGCGTGTCGAGCAGCGCATCAAGTACCTGCACGACCAGTTGAAGATCACGTCGGCGCAGGAACCGCAATGGAAGACGTTCGCCGACACGATGCGCGACAACGGCGAAACGATGGGCCGCCTGTATCGCGAACGGATGGCCAAGCACGACGTCTCCGCGATCGATGACATGAAGCAGTATGCGGAACTGTCGCAGGCGAACGCCGACGGCGCGAAGAAGCTCGCCGACGCATTCGCGCCGCTCTACGAGAGCTTCCCGACCGAGCAGAAGGCGCTGGCCGACACGACGTTCCGTAGCTGGCTGAGCCATGGCGGCGAGCACCGCGGCAAGGGCAAGGCGAAGGGCAAGGAAGGCAAGGCGGCAGCCGCGCCGGCCGCAAGCGCACCCGCGCAACCCTGACGCCCTCCCCGCCGGCGCCGCGCGGCTCGCTACGGGCCGGACGGCGCCGCGGGTCCTGCCGGCGATCGGCGCGCGTCACACGGCGCGCCGAATTCGGGATAAGCTCCCGGCTTTTCCCGCACTTCCTCGCCATGCTCGAACTCAAGAACATCGATCTGCGCACCGACCCGCAGGCCCGTCGCGTCGTCAAGGACGAAACCGTTGCCGTTTCTTTCGCGGACGCCGACGGCGAACTGATGAGCCTCGAAGGCCCGAACCGCTATGTCGCGGGCGACGCGCTGATCACGGGCTCGACCGGCGACCGCTGGGTCGTGTCGCGCGCGCGCTTCGACGCCAAATACCTGCCCGCCGATCCGGCACTCGCGCACGGCGCACCGGGTGCCTACCGGAACCGGCCGGCCGACGTGCTCGCGCGCCGGATGGACGAGCCGTTTACGATCGCTCGCTCGGAAAACGGCGACACGCTGCGCGGCGTCGCCGGCGACTGGGTGATGCAGTACGCACCCGGCGATTACGGCGTCGTGCAGGCTCAGCGCTTCGCGCAGGTCTACCGCGACGCGTAATCCGCCGCGCCGGCATGAGGCCGGCGTGCATGCTCACGCAAAGTCTTCGTCGAGTTCGAGTTCCGCGTTGCGCTCGACGGCTTCGCCGGCCGCGTGGCGCTCCTCGAGCGACCCGAGCATCGCTTCCGTATACGCATGCAGCACCGCATGGCTGCGTGCGCGCTGCATCGGCTTGAGCGCGAGATAGCGCGCGAGCGCGGCCGGCACGATGCGGATATCGAGCGTCATCCGTTTCGGCGTCGCGCCGAAACGCATCGCGAGCCAGTGCACGGACAGGAACCGCCCGCGCTCGTCGCTGCTTTCAGCGAAACGCGTCTGTTCCGGAAAGAGATCGCAGATCACGCGCGCGAGCGCGTCGAATTCGGCGCTCTGGCATTCGATCAGATAGTCGTCCATCCCGTCTCTCCCGTCAGGCAACCGTACGCGGCGGCCGGCACGTCTTCACCATCACGACGACCAGGATCGCGGCCAGCACGAAATACGCGCCCTCGACCCATGCGGCCGGCAGCACGCGCACCTGGTACAGCAGCGCCGGCGCCGCCGCGAGTGCATGCAGCACGATCGCGAGCGGCAACACGGCCGCGCGGCCGGCGCGCACGCCGCGCCACACCAGCACCGACAGCGCAAGCTGCAGCACGAACGCCGCGCAGCGTTCGAGCAGCAACAGCAGGATCGACTGCACCGACAGCGTCGCGAGCATCACGTGCAGCCGCACGACGGTATCGCCTGGCAGGTCGGCAAGCTGGGTTTCGAGCTGGCCGCGGCTCGCCAGCCACGCGAGATACGACCACTGGCCCCACACGAGCACGCCGACGAACCACGCTTCGGCGCCGCCGTGACCGATCCCGTAGCCGATCGCGCGACCGTCGCCGGCCGACGTGCCGTAGCGCCGGTTCAGGAAACGCATCCCGAGATAACGACCGACTTCCTCGAATACGGCGGTCGCGAGCGCGCTGTACGCGACGAACGCGAGCGGCTGCGTCAGCCAGCCATCCGCCGGCGTCCGGCTCAGCACGAGCCCGTGGAACGCGCGTTCGACGATCATCGCAAACAGCGTGAAGACGGCGACGCCGACGATCGTGTCGCGGCGGTTGAGCGCAAGCGGCTTGCGCAGGATACGGAAGAGGACGAGCGGCAGCAGCGCGATGATCAGCGTGGCGGCAATCAGCACCGCCAGCGTGACGGGAGCGACAGTCATGTATTTCCTTGTTCGGGGCAGCGCACCTGGCGCGCTGCGTGCCCCGAATGATACTCAGCTTGCGGTCGACGCGCGCGCAATCAGCTCGCCCGGCAGCATCGCGACGCGCACGTCGCCCGCTGCGCCGTCGATCCGCTCGTGCACGAATTCGACGGCCTTGTAGCCGATTTCGTAGGTCGGCTGACGGATCGTCGTGATGCCGATCAGCTCGGCCCATTCCGGATCGTCGATCGACAGCAGCGCGGCCTTCTGCTGCCACTCGGCGCCGAAACGCGCGCGCAGGTGGCGCGCGATCGCGAGTGCGACCGGCGCGTTCGCGGCGAACAGCGCCGCGCGCACGCCGCGCCGCGTTGCATCGTCGATGCGCGTATCGAGGTCGGCAAGCGCCGCCGCGACCGCGTCGGGCTCGTTCAGGTCGAGCACGACCGTCGCCGGCACCGGCAGCCCGCGCGCCCCCAGCGCCGCGCGGAACGCGGCCTCGCGCACGCGCCGCGAGCTGACGTGCTCGAACGGCTGCACGACGAAATGGATCGCGTCGAAGCCGTGCTCGATCAGGTGCGCGACCGCCATCTCGATCGCATCGGCGTTGTCGAGGCCGATCAAGTCGGCCTCGAACCCCTCGACCGTGCGGTCGACGAGCACGGCCGGGATGCCGGCGCCACGCAGCGGGCGCAGCACGTCTTCTTCGGCGCCGAGCGCGTTGACGATCAGCCCTTCGACACGGTAGGTCGTGAGCAACTGCAGGAAGCGGCGCTCCATCTCGACCTCGTTCGCCGCGTGGCAGATGAGCGGCATGTAGCCGAGCGCGTGGCATGCGGCCTCGACGCCCTGCAGCACCTCGACGGTGTATGGATTGGTCAGGTCGGCCGCGAGCATGCCGAGCAGCCGGTTGCGGCCGCGCTTGAGCCCGCGCGCCATCTGGTTCGGCCGGTAGTTGAGGCGCGCGATCGCGGCCTCGATGCGCTGACGCAGATCGACGGACAGCACATGCGTTTCGCCGTTCAGGTAGCGCGAAACGCTGGTCTTGCCCGTGCCGGCCTCGCGCGCGACGTCGCTGATCGTCGCCGGACGCGTCGTGGAAGGTTGCGAATCGGTCACTGTCGTGCCTCGCGACGTATGATCCGCGCCGCTTCGTGGGCAGACGGACCTTTGTTGTTGGAAACGTAAGCCACCCGGCAGACTCCTCTGTCGACCAGCGTTAGCGCTTTAGCGCTTACGCTGGTCCCATGCTTCGCGGTCGACCAGCGTCAGCCCTTCAACGCTTACGCTGGTCCCATGCTTCGCGGTCGACCCGCGCTGACGCATCGGCGCCCGCTTCAGTCACGTGCAAAAGCAGTCGGCCGCACCGGACCTGGCGCGAATGCCCGTCGCCGGACGCCGCCGGCAGCGTTGCCGGGTCGTCGCTGCGACAAGCGGGCGATCATAACGCAGCCAGCCCTCCGGCACCAAGACCATCGACTCTAACGGCACCGGCGCCCCGCCGGCCGGCTGTCACCCTGTTACCCGACGCGGCTCAAGCCCGAGCGAGCGCGTCCGGATTGACGAGATTCGTGCGCAGCGTGCCGGCCAGCGCGCCGACCAGGTTTTCCGCGGCGCAGCGCGCCATCGCGTGGCGCGTCTCGTGTGTCGCCGAGCCGATATGCGGCAGCGCGACGACATTCTTCATCTGCAGCAGCGGCGAATCCGCCGGCAGCGGCTCCTTCTCGAACACGTCGAGCCCCGCGCCGCGGATCGTGCCCGCGCGCAGCGCGTCGACCAGCGCGGCTTCGTCGACGACGGGCCCGCGCGACGCATTGATCAGGATCGCGCCGCGCTTCATCTTCGCGAATTCGGCCGCGCCGATCAGGTGGTGCGTTTCCGGCGACAACGGCACCTGCAGGCACACGAAATCCGACTGCGCGAGCAGTTCGTCGAGCGTCACGCGCCGCGCGCCGTACTGCGTCTCGGCTTCGGCATGCGCGGACCGGTTCGCGTACAGCACCTGCATCCGGAAGCCGAGTGCCGCGCGGCGTGCAACCGCGCCGCCGATCCGCCCGAGCCCGACGATGCCGAGCGTCTTGCCCTGCACGTCGGTGCCGTACAGGTCCGGGCCGATGCTGCGATGCCAGTGGCCGGCCTTCACCCACTCGGCCAGCTCGACCACGCGCCGCGCAGACGCCAGGATCAGCGAAAACACCGTATCGGCGGTCGACTCGGTCAGCACGTCCGGCGTATGCGCGAGCACGATCCCGCGCCGCGTGAGATCTGCGACGTCGAAGTTGTCGTAGCCGACCGAGATCGTCGACCATGCCTTCAGCCGCGGCGCGCGGTCGAGCATCTGCGGCGTGACCTTCAGGCTCGCGCCAATCGCACCGTCCGCGTTGCCGAGCGCATCGGCGAGCGCGTCGGCGCCGTCGGCCTGCACGACCTCCGCATGCTCGCGCAGGTACGCGAGAACGTCATCGGGCAGCGGCTTGTACGCGACGATACGAGGCTTCATCGGATTCATTTTCCTTGCAGCGGCGCGGCGAGCGGATGCGCATCGCGCGCCTGGGGTTTGACGGACAGCGTGAGGATCACCGCGGCGACGAGCGCGGCGCTCATGAACGCGTACGACGCGACGGGCGACCCGGTCGCGCCGTTCAGGTAGCCGACGAAGTACGAGCCGACGAACGAGCCGAGCGCGCCCATGCTGTTGATCAGCGCCATCGCACCGCCGGCGACGTTCTTCGGCAGCAGCTCCGGCACGATCGCGAAGAACGGGCCGTACGGCGCGTACATCGCGGCGCCCGCGACGACCAGCAGCGCATACGAGATCCAGAAATGCGACGAGCCGAGCGCGTACGACGCGGCGAACGCAGCCGCGCCAATCAGCAGGAACGGCCACACGAAACCGCGCCGCGAGCCGACCTTGTCGGACGCCCACGATGCGGCGAGCATCGCGATCGTCGCCGCGAGATACGGCAGCGCGGACAGCCAGCCGGTCGCGACCATGCCGAGCTCGGAGCCGTTCTTGACGATCGACGGCAGCCACAGCACGAAGCCGTATACGCCGATGCTCCAGCAGAAGTACTGCGCGCACAGCTTGATCACGGCCGGCGAGCGGAACGCCTCGCCATAATTGCGCACGGGTTTGATCGCCGCCTGCTCGGCCGCGAGCGCGGCGTCGAGGTCGCGTTTTTCCTGCGCGGTGAGCCACGGCGAATCGGCCGGCTTGTCCTGCACGAGGAACCACCAGCACACGGCCCAGAGGATGGCCGGCACGCCTTCGGCGATGAACATGTGGCGCCAGCCGAATTCGTGCACGAGATAACCCGACACGATCGACATCCACAGCACGGTGACCGGGTTGCCGAGGATCAGGAACGTGTTCGCGCGCGAGCGCTCGCTCTTCGTGAACCAGTTGCTGATGTAGATCAGCATCGCCGGCATCACGGCCGCCTCGACGACGCCGAGCACGAAGCGGATCGCCATCAGCGACGGGATGTTGCTGACCACGCCGGTGAGCGCCGCGCAAGCGCCCCACAGCACGAGGCTGACGAACACGAGCTTCTTCACGCTGCGGCGTTCCGCATAGATCGCGCCGGGAATCTGGAAGAAGAAATAGCCGAGGAAGAACAGCGCGCCGATCAGCGACGACAGGCCCTTGCCGATCCCGAGATCCTGGTTGATGCCGGCCGCGGCCGCGAACCCGTAGTTCGCGCGGTCGAGGTAAGCGAGGCTGTACGTGATGAACACGATCGGCATGATCGTCCACCAGCGTCGGGCTGCGAGATTGGTTGCCATCAGAATGTCTCCTTTGTTGACCGGGCTGACACTTCAGCGCTTCTCGGCCGAAGCCGGTGCTTCCGCACCGCTCCGGTCGCCTGCTTTGCCGTCCGGTCTCACGCAAAGCGGTGCTTGATGCACGAAATGGATCCGCGGATTGTGCCGTGTTCGGCCTCTTATTGCGCGGTGACGGTTTCCTCTAAGCGATCGGCGCGATTGCTGACATTTTCGAGTCGGTCGAGTGCGTCGCGCGTCGGCAAGCCTTCCGAATCGCCGATCACCTGGATCGCGAGCGCGCCGATCCGGTTGCCGCGCGCGACGGCCTGTTCGACGCTGCGGCCTTCCAGCAGCGCGCTGACCACGCCCACCGCGAAACCGTCGCCGGCGCCGACCGTGTCGACGACGCGTTCGACACGCTCGCCCGCAACCGTGCCCTCGTGGCCGTCGGCCGTCCGGAAGTACGCGCCTTGCTCGCCGAGCTTGATCACGACGCCGCGCGCGCCTTGCGCGAGATAGAAGCCCGCGATGTCGGCCGGCGTGTCGTGCCCGGTCAGCTGCCGCCCTTCGGCGAGGCCCGGCAGCACCCAGTCGGCGAGCGCCGCGAGCGCGTTCAGCGTCTTCGCCATCACGTCGGCGGACGGCCACAGCGTCGGGCGCAGGTTCGGGTCGAACGAGATCGTCTTGCCGGCCGCGCGCATCTCGCGCGCAAGCTGGAACGCGAGTTCGCACGACGTCGCGGAGATCGCCGGCGCGACACCCGTCAGGTGCAGGTGCCGCGCGCCGAGCACGTAGTCGGCCACGTAGTCGTCGCACGACAGGTGGCTCGCGGCCGAGCCCTTGCGGAAATATTCGACGGTCGGGTCGCTGCCGTCGTCGTTGCGCGACTTCAACTGGAAACCGGTCGGGTAACGCGGATCCACGGTCACGCACGACGCGTCGATGCCTTCGCGTGCGAGCGTGTCGAGCACGTAGCCGCCGAACGAATCGCGGCCGACGCGGCTCATCCAGCCGACCCTGTAGCCGAGCCGCGACAGGCCGATCGCGACGTTCAGGTCGGCGCCCGCGATCCGCTTCGTGAATTGCGACGCATGCGCGAGATGGCCGGGCTCGGTCGCGACGAACATCGCCATCGCCTCGCCGTAGGTCACGACATCGAGTGCTGCTTTCATCAGTAAATTCTCCAGGATCCTTCCGCCGTCACGCGGCTGCGAGCCACGCGACGCGCCGACATGCATCGCCCGCCAGGTCGGCCGCGTCGAACGGAAACTCGATGCCGCGCGGCGCATGCTGCGGCAGCGCCGCGAGTACGCCGGTCACGAGCGGGTCGTTCGGCGCCGGCGCGGCCGCGAAACGACGCGCGCCCTCGCCGACGACCGCCTTGCAATGAATGTATTCCACATGCGGCGCGAGCATCTGCGCGCAGTCGAGCGGCGCTTCTCCCGGCCACTGCCAGTTGCCGATGTCGAACGTCATCCCGAGCGCATCGGGCATGCCCGCCGCGGCCAGTGCGTCGAACAGCCCGCGGAACTGCGCGAGCGCGCCGCCGACCGGAAGCTGGCCGTTCTCGACCACCACACGGGCACGCGCGCCGCGCGACAGCGCGACGATGTCGGCCGCATGCGCATCGCCGGCGAAGCCGCCGAGCTGGAATTTCACGAAACGCGCGCCGAGCGCGTCGGCTTCCGCGAGCGCATCGCGCAACGCGTCGGCGTCGAGCGCGCCCGTTTCCGTGTACAGCATGGCCGGCGTCGAATAGACCGACCACAGCCCGTGGCCGGCCAGTTGCGCGCCGAGCGCGGCCAGCGCGCCGGGCGTCGCGTCGTCGTCCGACGCGAACAACTCGCGCCTCACCTCGAAGCCGGTCGCACCGGATGCCGCCGCGGTCGCGACGAATGCGCTGTGGCCCTCCTGGCGCACGCGGTCCATCCCGAATGCGCTCGCCACGATCACGATGTCTGCCATTTTGCCCTTTTTAACCGGAATGGAACCGGTTCCATTTGCTTGAGACGGATGGTGCGCCTCGCGTCGGACGCACGCCATAGAGGAAATCCCTAGGGCCGGGCGCCACGCGAACGCGCACCCGCCGGCGCGCATCGCACGTACCCCGGCGGGCTTCGGCCGCTCAGGCGAGGTCCTGAGCGAGACTCATTTCAAGGAACTGCGAGGCAACCCGCGACGGCGCGCCGCCATGCGGCACGAGGATGGAGAAATGACGCGTGAGCGGCGCGGGCGCCAGCGAGCGCAGCACGAGCGCCGCATCCTGATGACGCAGCGACATCGCGGACACGAACCCGACGCCCATCCCGGCACGCACGGCCTCCTTCACGGCCTCGACGCCCGCGATCTCGAACGCGACGCGCATCGGCGCGCCGCCGTGCGCGAACGCCCGCTCGACGAGTTGCCGCACGCCGGAGCCCTCCTCGCGCAGTACGAGCGGATGGGCGGCCAGCGCGGCCAGCGTCACGCCCGCATCGTAGTCGGGCGCGGCCAGCGGATGGCCGGCCGGCACGATCGCGACGATCTCGTCCTCGTGCCACGCATGCACGGCCGTGCCGGGCGGCAGCGCCTCGCCGGGCGGCCCTTCGATCATCGCGATGTCGAGCGACGGCAGCGCGGCGACCACGTCGGCCGTATTGCCGCTCATCGTCTGGATCGTCACGCGCGGCGCGCGCGGCTGGAACGCCGCGATCAGGTACGGCAGCAGGTAGCTCGCCGGCGTCGTGCTCGCGCCGATCCGCAGCGTGCCGGCCTCGAGGCCGCGCACCGCGTCGCGAAACGCGCGCGCCTGCGCGAACGTGTCGCGCTGCGCCTTCGCGTACTGCGCGAGCTGTTCGCCGACCGGCGTCAGCCGGATGCCGCGGCCGTCGCGCTGGTACAGCGGCTCGCCGAATTCGTCCTGCAGCAGCCGCAACTGGCCCGACACGGCCGGCTGCGACAGGTGCAGCGCCACGGCGGCACGGCTGATGTTCAGGTGTTCGGCGACGGCCGCGAACGTTATCAGTTGATCCGGGGTCATGGGAGAAAATTATCGGCTTTCCGGATAGTTTACGTCACAAATCACAATTTTTCATATCGATATAACGAAATTAGGATTACAGCATCGCAACACGCTCAATTACGGTGCTCCATGTCCACTGCCCCGACTCCCCATCTCAGCCAGGCCGCGCCGTCGATGCGCGGCCAGTTGAACGGCGTGCTGTTCGTCGCCCTGTTCGCCGCCGCCGTCACGAGCCTGTCCGAGCTCCCCGCGATCGCGGGGCTCGGCCTGTCGCCGCTGATCGTCGGCATCGTCGCCGGCGCGCTATATGGCAATGCGCTGCGCGACGGCATGCCGGCCAGCTGGGCGGCCGGCGTCAATTTCTCCGCGCGCAAGCTGCTGCGCATCGCGGTCGCATTCTTCGGGTTGCGCGTGAGCCTGCAGGAAATCGCGCAGGTCGGCCTGCCGGGCCTGACTGTCTCGGTGCTGGTCGTCGTCAGCACGCTCGTGATCGGCACCTGGGCCGGCATGAAGCTGATGAAGCTCGACCGCGACGCCGCGCTGCTGACCGCCGCCGGCAGCGCGATCTGCGGCGCGGCCGCCGTGCTCGCGTTCGAGTCGACGCTGCAATCGAAGCCGCACCAGAGCGCGATGGCCGTGGGCAGCGTCGTGCTGTTCGGCACTCTGTCGATGTTCCTGTACCCGATCGCGTATCACGCCGGGCTGCTGAACCTCGATCCGGCCGGCCTCGGCCTGTTCTTCGGCGGCACGATCCACGAGGTCGCGCAGGTGGTCGGCGCAGCCAGCGACATCAGCCCGCAGGTCGCGCACATCGCGACGATCGTCAAGATGACGCGCGTGATGCTGCTGGTCCCGGTGCTGCTGGTGCTCGGCTGGTGGCTCGCCCGCTCGGCCCGCGCGACGGCCGGCGGTGCGCAAGGCAAGCGCAAGGTGGCCGTGCCCTGGTTCGCGCTCGGCTTCCTCGGCTTCGTGATCGTCAATTCGCTGAACGTGCTGCCCACCGACGTCACCCACACGCTGAACGTGCTCGACACCTTCGCGCTGACGATGGCGATGACCGCGCTTGGCATCGAGACGCGCGTGTCGCAGATCCGCGCAGCCGGCCCCCGCGCACTGGTGACGGGCCTGATCCTGTACGTGTGGCTGATCGCCGGCGGCTACGGGATCACCTGGGCCGTGCAGCACTGGCTTGGCTGAGCCGCCCGTTCGCGACACTTCGCGCGCCGCGCCCGACGGGATGGTCCCGCGGGCGCGGCGCAGTGCTATGCTTCGCGTCGTTTTCCATCGCCCTCTTTCAGCCGTGCTCTCGTTCCTGCTGAAGCTGCGCACTCGCGCCGAAACGCTGTTCCGCCTGTCGGACGCCCATACGATGCTGATCTGGTCGGCCATCGTCGGCGTCGGCGGCGCCTTTGCCACCATGGCGTTCCGCGAAGGCATCGACCTGATGCAGCGCCTGATCTCCGGACACAGCGGCAGCTTCGTCCAGATGGCGAAGAGCCTGCCGTGGTACGTGCGGTTCTGGATGCCGGCCGCGGGCGGCTTCCTCGCCGGCTGCGTGCTGCTGCTCGCGACGCGCGGCGACAAGCCGTCCGGCAAGACCGACTACATGGAATCCGTCGCGCTCGGCAACGGCATCGTGCCCGTGCGGCAGAGCCTGTGGCGCAGCGTGTCGTCGCTGCTGACGATCGGCAGCGGCGGCTCGATCGGCCGCGAAGGCCCGATGGTGCAGCTCGCGGCGCTCGCCGCGTCGCTCGTCGGCCGCTTCGTGCACTTCGACCCGCCGCGCCTGCGCCTGCTGGTCGCCTGCGGGGCAGCTGCCGGCATCACGTCCGCGTACAACGCGCCGATCGCCGGCGCGTTCTTCGTGTCGGAGATCGTGCTCGGCACGATCGCGATGGAGAGCTTCGGGCCGATGGTCGTCGCGTCGGTCGTCGCGAACATCGTGATGCGCGAATTCGCCGGCTACCGGCCGCCGTACGAGATGCCGGTGTTTCCAGCCGTCACCGGCCCCGAAGTGCTGCTGTTCGTCGTGCTCGGCGCGCTGTGCGGCGTGCTCGCGCCGCAGTTCCTGCACCTGCTCGATGCGTCGAAGAACCAGTTCAAGCGGCTGCCCGTGCCGCTGCCCGTGCGGCTCGCGCTCGGCGGCCTCGTCGTCGGCGTGATCTCGGTGTGGATTCCGGACGTGTGGGGCAACGGCTACAGCGTCGTGAACCACATCCTTCATTCGCCGTGGACCTGGCAAGCACTCATCGCGGTACTCGTGTTCAAGGTGATCGCGACCGCCGCGACTGCCGGCTCGGGCGCGATCGGCGGCGTCTTCACGCCGACGCTGTTCGTCGGCGCGGTGTTCGGTTCGCTGTTCGGGCTCGCGATGGAAGCGCTGTGGCCCGGCCATACGTCGGCGTATTTCGCGTACGCGATCGTCGGGATGGGCGCGTTCATGGCGGGCGCCACGCAAGCGCCGCTGATGGCGATCCTGATGATCTTCGAGATGACGCTGAGCTACCAGGTCGTGCTGCCGCTGCTGGTGTCGTGCGTGTTCGCGTATTTCGTCGCACGCGCGACGGGCACGACGTCGATGTACGAGATCACGCTGCACCACTACCAGGACGCGCAGGAACGGCTGCGGCTGCGCACCACGCAGATGCGCGAGCTGATCCAGCCCGCGCAGACGGTCGTGCCGCTCACCGCGAGCGTCGCCGACATGACGCGCGTGTTTCTCGAATATCCGGTGAAGTACCTGTACGTGACCGACGACGCCGGGCGCTTCCGCGGCGCGGTCGCGCTGAAGGACATCACGTCCGACCTGCTCGACAAGCGCGACACGTCCGACAAGACGGCCGCGCACTACACGCATACGCCGTTTCCGCTCCTCACGCCCGACATGCCGCTCGCCACCGCGCTCGAACGCTTCATGGCGTTCCAGGGCGAACGGCTGCCGGTGATCGAAAGCGAAGCCGAGCCGACGCTCGCGGGCGTCGTCTACAAGACGTCGCTGCTCGACGCGTACCGGCGGATGACCGGCGAGCGCTGACGCGCGCGGTGCGGCTCGCGTCGCACCGCTTCATCGCATGCAGCCTGCCGCGGGTGAACGCGACGTCCGCGAACCCGCTTCCCCGCTCAGTCCGGCGCGCGCCCCAGCACGACCCGCGCGAAGAACCCCGCGAGCACCGATTCGGCCACGTCGGCCGGCACGTGCTGCGGATCGGCCGTGTAGTACGACTGCACGCCGTCGCACAGGCACATCAGCCCGAACGCGAGCGTCTCGGCCGGCAGCAGCAGCGGCGTGCCCGAGCGCTCGGCGAAGCGCTGGATGAATTCGGCCATCTGCAGGCGCTTGCCGTGCAGGAACTGGTTGAAGCGCACGCGGAATTTCGCGTCGCGCGCGGCCTGCAGCTTCGCCTCGCCCCACAGCAGCGAGAATTCGTCGTCGCGGAACAGCGTCCGGTAATGCGCGAGCGTCATCGACTCCATCTGTTCGCGCGTCCCGCCCTCGTCGAAGATCGCCTCGAAATCGGCCCGCACCGCCTCATGGTTGCGCTCCAGCAACTCCAGCAGCAGGTCCGACTTGCTGCGGAAATTCGAGTAGAACGCTCCGCGCGTATAGCCGGCCGCGGCCGCGATGTCCTCGACGCTCGCGGCCACATAGCCTTTCTTCAGAAAAATTCGATGCGCGGCTTTCAGCAGACGTTCGCGCGTCTGGTCCCTGCTCTGCTCGCGAGTTAAGCGCTGTGGTTTCATGGCGCGCAGTCTAGCACCATTACCCCTTCGGATTCATCTTTGCATTCAGATACAGGTGTGTATTAGAATCCGCCATTGTTTCTGAAATTGTTGTCCGCGCGCCGCTGCCGGCGCCGCTTGGGGCAAGCGCCCGTCGCGCTTGCCGGCTTCGTTCCGCTCCACCTCACCTGGGGGTTTCGTGAATCGCTCCGGTTCCCGCGCCGCGCTGCTGATCGGCGTCGCGCTCTTCGTCGCCGCCTGTCATCCGAAAGAATCCGCGCCGCCCGCGCCGCGCCCCGTCGTCGCGCTGCCCGCGCATGCCGACGGCGCCGCGGTCGCGCGCACGCTGCCCGGCGAAATCCAGCCGCGCTACGCGACGCCGCTGTCGTTCCGCATCGCCGGCAAGATCGTCGAGCGCAAGGTGCGGCTCGGCGATACGGTCAAGGTCGGCCAGGTCGTCGCGCTGCTCGATCCGTCCGACGTCGAGAAAAACGCCGCGAGCGCGCAGGCGCAGCTCGATGCCGCGACGCACACCCTCGCGTTCGCGAAGCAGCAGCTCGACCGCGACCGCGCGCAGGCGCACGAAAACCTGATCGCGACCGCGCAACTCGAGCAGACCCAGAACAGCTACACGTCGGCGCTCGCGCAGCGCGACCAGGCACAGCAGCAGCTCGCGCTCGCGAAGAACCAGCTCCGCTATGCGACGCTCGTCGCCGATCATGCCGGCTACATCACCGCCGAACAGGCCGACACCGGCCAGAACGTGTCGGCCGGCCAGGCCGTCTACCAGCTCGCGTGGTCCGGCGACGTCGACGTCGTCAGCGACGTGCCCGAGGCCGCGCTCGCGTCGCTCGCGCCCGGCCATGCGGCGACCGTCACGCTGCCGTCGCTGCCGGGCCGCCAGTTCGCCGCGAAGGTGCGCGAAGTCGCGCCGGCCGCCGATCCGCAAAGCCGCACGTATCGCGTGAAGCTCACGCTCGCCGCGCCCGATCCGGCGATCCGGCTCGGGATGACCGCGAACGTCGCGCTCGACGGCGCGCCGGCCGCCGGCGACGCGCAGCCGATCACGCTGCCCGCGACCGCGCTGTTCCACGACGGCGCGCATCCGGCCGTGTGGGTCGTGCGCACGAAGGACGACACGCTCGAATTGCGCCGCGTCGACGTCGCGCGCTTCAACGAGCGCACCGTCACCGTGTCGCACGGGCTGCAGCCGGGCGAGCGCGTCGTGCTGCAAGGCGTGCATACGGTCAGCGCGGGCGAGAAGGTGCGCCCGATCGCGCCGCTGCATCCGGAGGACTTCGCATCGTGAGCGCCTCCCGCGAAGAAGGCCGGTTCAACCTGTCGGCGTGGGCGCTGCGCCACCAGGCGCTCGTCGTCTACCTGATCGCGCTCGCGACGCTTGCGGGCATCCTTGCGTACACGCGGCTCGCGCAGTCCGAAGACCCGCCGTTCACGTTCCGCGTGATGGTGATCCGCACGTTCTGGCCCGGCGCGACCGCGCGGCAGGTGCAGGAACAGGTGACCGACCGGATCGGCCGCAAGCTGCAGGAAACGCCGGCCATCGACTTCCTGCGCAGCTATTCGCGCCCCGGCGAATCGCTGATCTTCTTCACGATGAAGGATTCGGCGCCCGTGAAGGACGTGCCCGAGACCTGGTACCAGATCCGCAAGAAGGTCGGCGACATCGGCTATACGCTGCCGCCCGGCGTGCAGGGCCCGTTCTTCAACGACGAATTCGGCGACGTCTACACCAACATCTGGACGCTCGAAGGCGACGGCTTCTCACCCGCGCAGCTGCACGACTACGCGGACCAGTTGCGCACCGTGCTGCTGCGCGTGCCGGGTGTCGGCAAGGTCGACTATTTCGGCGACCCCGACCAGCGGATCTTCATCGAGGTGAACAACGCGCAGCTCACGCGCCTCGGCATCTCGCCGCAGCAGCTCGGGCAGGCGATCAACGCGCAGAACGACATCTCGTCGGCCGGCGTGCTGACGACCGCCGACGATCGCGTGTTCGTGCGGCCGAGCGGCCAGTTCGACAACGTCGACGCGATCGCCGATACGCTGATCCGCATCAACGGCCGCACGTTCCGGCTCGGCGATCTCGCGACGGTCAAGCGCGGCTACGACGATCCGGTCGTCACCCAGATGCGCGCGGGCGGAAAAGCCGTGCTCGGCATCGGTGTGACGATGCAGCCCGGCGGCGACGTGATCCGGCTCGGCAAGGCGCTCGACGCCGAATCGAAGGACTTGCAGGCGCGCCTGCCGGCCGGCCTCAAGCTGGTCGAGGTGTCGAGCATGCCGCACGCGGTCGCGCATTCGGTCGACGACTTCCTCGAGGCGGTCGCCGAAGCCATCGCGATCGTGCTGGTCGTGAGCCTCGTGTCGCTCGGCCTGCGCACCGGGATGGTCGTCGTGATCTCGATTCCGGTCGTGCTCGCGGTGACGGCCCTGTTCATGTACCTGTTCGACATCGGGCTGCACAAGGTGTCGCTCGGCACGCTCGTGCTCGCGCTCGGGCTGCTCGTCGACGACGCGATCATCGCAGTCGAGATGATGGCCGTGAAGCTCGAACAGGGCTACACCCGCGCGCGCGCCGCCGCGTTCGCATACACCAGCACCGCGTTCCCGATGCTGACGGGCACGCTCGTCACGGTGTCGGGCTTCCTGCCGATCGCGCTCGCGAAATCGAGCACCGGCGAATACACGCGCTCGATCTTCGAGGTGTCGGCGATCGCGCTGATCGCGTCGTGGTTCGCGGCCGTCGTGCTGATCCCGCTGCTCGGCTACCACATGCTGCCCGAGCGCAAGCGGCAGGCGCACGAAGCGCACCTGCCCGACGACCACGAGCACGACATCTACGACACGCGCTTCTACCGGCGGCTGCGCGGCTGGGTCGACTGGTGCATCGAGCGGCGCTTCGTCGTACTGCTGATCACGGGCGCCCTCTTCGTCGTGTCGCTGATGGGCTTCTCGCTGGTGCCGCAGCAGTTCTTCCCGAGCTCCGACCGGCCCGAGCTGCTGGTCGACCTGCGGCTGCCCGAGGGCGCGTCGTTCGCGGCGACACTGCGCGAAACCGAACGCCTCGAGAAGGTGATCGACAAGCGCCCCGAGATCGACCATTCGGTGAACTTCGTCGGCAGCGGCGCGCCGCGCTTCTACCTGCCGCTCGACCAGCAGCTGCAACTGCCGAACTTCGCGCAGTTCGTGATCACCGCGAAATCGGTCGAGGATCGCGAGAAGCTCGCGACCTGGCTCGAAACCACGCTGCGCGACAAATTCCCGGCCGTGCGCTGGCGGCTGTCGCGGCTCGAGAACGGCCCGCCGGTCGGCTATCCGGTGCAGTTCCGCGTGAGCGGCGACAGCATCGCGACGGTCCGCTCGATCGCCGAGAAGGTCGCGGCAACGATGCGCGGCGATGCGCGCACGGTCAACGTGCAGTTCGACTGGGACGAGCCGGCCGAGCGCTCGGTGCGCTTCGAGATCGACCAGAAGAAGGCGCGCGAGCTGAACGTGACGTCGCAGGACGTGTCGAGCTTCCTCGCGATGACGCTGTCCGGCACGACGGTCACGCAGTACCGCGAGCGCGACAAGTTGATCGCGGTCGACCTGCGCGCGCCGCAGGCCGACCGCGTCGATCCGGCAAAGCTCGCGGGCCTGGCGCTGCCGACGCCGAACGGCCCGGTGCCGCTCGGCTCGCTCGGCCGCTTCGAGCCGACGCTCGAATACGGCGTCGTGTGGGAACGCGACCGCCAGCCGACCATCACCGTGCAGTCGGACGTGCGCGCCGGCGCACAGGGCATCGACGTCACGCATGCGGTCGACGCGAAGCTGAACGCGCTGCGCGCGCAGTTGCCGGTCGGTTATCAGATCAACATCGGCGGCTCGGTCGAGGAAAGCGCGAAGGCGCAGAACTCGATCAACGCGCAGATGCCGCTGATGGCGATCGCCGTGTTCACGCTGCTGATGATCCAGCTGCAGAGCTTCTCGCGCGTGCTGATGGTCGTGCTGACCGCGCCGCTCGGTCTGATCGGCGTGGTCGCCACGCTGCTGCTGTTCGGGCAGCCGTTCGGCTTCGTCGCGATGCTCGGCGTGATCGCGATGTTCGGCATCATCATGCGCAACTCGGTGATCCTCGTCGACCAGATCGAGCAGGACATCGCGGTCGGCCACGGCCGCGTCGACGCGATCATCGGCGCGACGGTGCGGCGCTTCCGCCCGATCACGCTGACGGCCGCGGCCGCCGTGCTCGCGCTGATCCCGCTGCTGCGCTCGAACTTCTTCGGGCCGATGGCGACCGCGCTGATGGGCGGCATCACGAGCGCGACCGTGCTGACGCTGTTCTACCTGCCCGCGCTGTACGCGACGTGGTTCCGTGTGAAGCGCGACGAACGCGACCCGCAGGACGGCCCGCCGCATGACGGCAGCACGCCGGCCGCGCCGTCGGGAGCCTGACCATGGATGTGTCGATGAACCTGAAAACCCAAGCCGTGCGCGCGCTCGCGGCCGCGAGCCTCGCCGGGCCGCTCGCCGGCTGCGCGTGGTTCGCGCCGAGCGGCGAGCCGCCCGCGATGCCGTCGCCCGCGCATTACGGCGCGGCGCCGCAAGTCCAGCAGACCGTGTCCGCGCAAGGCGTCGCGCAGCAGTTCGAAGTCGGCGCACGGCCGGTGCCCGACTGGTGGAAGCAGTACCGCTCCGATGCGCTGAACGCGCTCGTCGACGAAGGGCTGCGCAACAGCCCGACGCTCAGTGCGGCGTCGCACTCGCTGGATGCCGCGCGCGAGCAGTTGCGCGGGCAGATCGGCAGCTCGATGCTGCCGTCGATCGACGCGGTCGGCCAGGCCACGCGCCAGCGTGCGCTCGGCGTGCCGATTCCGGCGCTCGGCGCACCGACCTTGCTGTACGACACGTTCGTCGGGCAACTGCAGGCGAGCTACACGGTCGACCTGTTCGGCGTCTCGCGCTTCGCGAACCGCGCGCTCGCGAAACGCGTCGACGTCAGTGCGTTCCAGCTCGAATCGGCGCGGCGCGCGCTGGCCGCGAACATCGTCACCGCGTCGATCACGGTGTCGGTGCTCAACGCGCAGATCGATACGACCGAGCGGCTCGTCGCGCTCGCGAACGACCAGGCGCACGACGCCGAACGCCGCTACGCGCTCGGCTCGGCGTCGCGCAGCGACGCGCTGAACGCGCGGCAAAGCGCCGACACGTTCGCCGCAAGCCTGCCCGCGCTGCGCCAGCAGCGCGACTCGGCGCGCCATGCGCTCGCGGTGCTGGTCGGCCGCACGCCCGACCGGCCGCCGGCCGATCTCACGCTCGCCGATCTGCACCTGCCCGAGCAGGTGCCCGTCGTCGTGCCGTCGGACCTGCTGCAAAGCCGCCCGGACATCCAGGCGGCCGACGCGGGTCTGAAGGCGGCCGCGGCCGAAGTGGGCCTCGCGACCGCGCAGATGTTCCCGCAACTGTCGCTGTCGGCGGCGATGGGCCAAGGCGGCTTCAGCTGGCCGACCATGCTGTCGGGCGCCGGCGCGATCTGGAACGTCGGCGCGTCGCTGAGCCAGCCGATTTTCCACGGCGGCGCGCTGCTCGCGCAGCGCCGCGCGGCGAAGGCCACCTACGAGGCCGCGGTCGACCAGTACAAGCAGGCCGTGCTCGGCGCGTTCCAGAACGTCGCCGATTCGCTCGCGGCGCTCGAGCACGATGCGGAGGCGCTCGACGCGTCGTCTCGCGCCGCGCTGTCCGCGCGCGGTGCGTACGACGACGCGGCCGCCCGCGTGCGGCTCGGCGCGCTGCCGCCGTCGGCCGCGCGCGCCAGCGAGCTGCAGTACCGCAACGCGCGGCTCGACGAGATCCGCGCGACCGGCGCGCGGTTCGCGGATACCGCGCGGCTCTATCAGGCGATGGGCACGCCGCCGGCCGACCAGGCCGACAAATCCGATCGGTCCGGCAAAACCGGCAAGGCGGCCGACAACAACACAACCGGCCAGGAAGCACGCGCCGCCACGCCCGACACCGCGCCTTCGCCGCAATAAGCCGGCTCGTCGATCGGGCGCGCGGGCAACCCGGCGCGCGCCCGATTTTCGATCTTCCGCTTGACCCTCACGTAGCGTAACGTTCGAGACTCCAGTGTGCGTACCGAACGGAGCAACGAATGCAGCTGAAAGTGGGAGAACTGGCGAAACGCAGCGGGCTGACCGTCCGCACGCTTCATCACTATCACGCGATCGGCCTGCTGACGCCTTCGGCGCGTGCCGACAACGGCTACCGGCTGTACGACCGCCACGACATCGCCCGGCTCCACCAGATCCAGGCGCTGCGTCGCTTCGGACTGTCGCTCACCGAAATCGGCGACTACCTGAACCAGCCCGGCACCCCGCTCGTCGATCTCGTCGCGAAGCAGATCGCGCTGCTCGACCGCCAGCTCGCGCAGACCGCGCAGCTGCGCGAGCGGCTCGTGCATCTGCACGCGCAGCTCGCCGCGGGCACGGAGCCGGAACTGGCCGATTGGCTCACCACACTGGAGTTGATGACCGTGTACGACAAATATTTTTCCGAGGAAGAACTCGCGCGCATGCCGATGTACCGCAAGAGCCAGACGGGCGACGCGGAATGGATCGCGCTCGTCGGTGACGTGCGTGCGCTGCACGACGCGGGCGTGCCGCCCGAGGACGAGCGCGTGCGCGCGCTCGCCGGCCGCTGGATGACGCTGCTCGTGCGCGACACGAACAACGACCCGCGCCTGCTGGCAAAGCTGAACCTGATGCACGAGCGCGAACCGGCGATGCAGTCGAAGATCGGCATTTCGACCGCGCTGCGCGACTATGTGCTGCGCGCGACCGCCGAAACGAAGATGCGGATCTTCGAGAAGTATCTCGCGCCGGACGAAATCCGCTTCATGCGGGCGCACTACGGCAAACGCGCGATGGAATGGCCGCAACTGATGGGCGACGTCCGCGACGCGATCGACGCGGGCGCGAAGCCCGATTCGCCGGAAGGCCGCGCGCTCGCGCAGCGCTGGCTCGACCTGTTCTGCAGCTATGCGGGCCACGATCCGGCCACGCACGCGAAATTCCGTCACGCGATGACGAACGAGCCGGCGCTGACGAAGGACGCGTGGGTCGACGATACGCTGCTCGGTTTTATCCGCGAGGCAATGGCTCAGTTGGCGTCGGCGCGCTGATCGAATCGGACGCCGGCGGTCCGTGTGCGGGCAGCATGCCGCCTGCCACGGACCGCGCCGGCAACTCCTGGCCGCAAGACGCCGGGCCGCCGTCGCGACACGTCACTCCGGTTCACCCATGCCGACATCGCTGAATGCGGGCAGGTCGCCGGGCTGGCAATCGAGATAGCGGCAGATGGCCTCGAGCGTCGCAAAGCGGATGCCCTTGACCTTCCCCTGCGTGAGCAACGCATGCTCGTCATCGATACACCGGAACACCCGCTCACCCGCCGCGCGTGCCCAGCCCGAGCGCCTTCAAGCGCCGGTACAACGTGCGCTCGCTCATCCCCGTGCGTTCGGCCAGCGCCTTGCGCGTGCCGGTGAATTCGCCGGCGATCCGCGCCAGTTCCGCATCCGTCAGCGCGCCCGCCGCGCCCGCGCCGTCGTGCTGCGCCGCCGACGCCGCCACGAGTTCAGCCGGCAGATGCTCGACCCGGATCGTCCCGTCGTCCGCGAACAGGCATGCGCGTTCGAGCACGTTGCGCAGCTCGCGAATGTTGCCCGGCCACGCATACGCGTCGAGGCACGCACGCGCGCGCTCGGACAGCACGAACGGCCGGGCCGCGAACGGCCGCGCGCCCGCATCGCCCGCATTCGCGCGCGCGTTCGCGATCCGCCGCAGGATCGATTCGGCCAGCAGCGCGACGTCGCCCTGCCGTTCGCGCAGCGCCGGCAGCGGAATCGGGAACGCGTTGATCCGGTAGTAGAGGTCCTGCCGGAACCGGCCGTCGTCGATCATCTCGCGCAGCGGCTTGTGCGTGGCCGCGACGAGCCGGAAATCCGCGCGCAGCGCCTCGACGCCGCCGACGCGCCGGAACGTGCCCGACTCGATCAGCCTCAGCAGCTTCACCTGCATCGGCAGCGGCACGTCGCCGATCTCGTCGAGAAACAGCGTGCCGCCCTGTGCGGTCTCGACGAGGCCCGGCTTGCGCTGGTTCGCGCCCGTGAACGCGCCCTTCTCATAGCCGAACAGTTCGCTCTCGAACAGCGTCTCGGCGATCCCCGAGCAATCGACGACGACGAACGGCCCCATCGCGCGATCGCTCGCCTCGTGCAGCGCGCGGGCGAACAGCTCCTTGCCGGTGCCCGATTCGCCGAGCAGCAGCACCGGCAATAGCGACGGTGCGACGCGCTGCAGCGCGCCTAGCGCCGCGTTGAACGCGTCGGCGCCGCCGACCAGCCCTTCCGCGCTCGGCTGCGCGGACGCGCTGCGCACCGTCGTCAGCCGCTCGACATACGCGATCACGTTGCCGTCCGCATCGAAGATCGGCCGCAGCTCGACGTCGACGTGCTCGGGGCCACGCGGCGTGTGATGGATGTGCAGCACGCGGTTCAGCCCGCGCGATTCGAGCGCCTGCTTCATCGGGCAATGCTCGCCGGCCTGGTCGCACGGCACGTCGTAATGATGCGAGACCTGGAAGCAATGCCGGCCCACGTGCTCGACGCCCGCCACGCCGAACTGGCGCCGGTACGCATCGTTCGCCGCGAGGATGCGGTAGTCGGGATCGACGACGATCATCGGCTGCGGGTCCTGCTCCAGATAGGCGACGAGTGCACGGACGTCGGGCGTGACATCGCGGCGCGGCGCGGGAACGATCGGGATGGTGTCGTGCGGATTCATGCGAGCGCTCGGTGACGGTTCTGCCGGACGGACTGCCAGGCTGACTGCCAATTCTGCCACGACACTGCCAGATATGGCAGCCCACATGGTCGACCGGCTAGCGCCAACGCCCGCGTATCGCCGCGGCCGTGCCGAAAATCCGAGCCAAATCAAGTCTCTGGCCCATCGGCCGGCACCGCTGTGCCGCTTGGCATGCTTCTTGAGTCAGAGATCCCGATTGCAAATGCAGAACCCGATCGAGGACACCCCGTGAGCAACGCCCCCACGCTGTCGGTCGAAGGCTTTTTCGACCCGGCTACCCACACCGTCAGCTATCTCCTGCTCGATACCGCGAGCCGCGCGTGCGCGCTGGTCGACAGCGTGCTCGACTACGACCCGAAATCCGGCCGCACGCGCACCGCCAGCGCCGACCGGCTGATCGCCCGCGTCGCCGAACTCGGCGCAACCGTGCACTGGCTGCTGGAGACGCACGTGCATGCCGACCACCTGTCGGCCGCGCCGTACCTGAAGGCACGGGTCGGCGGCCGGATCGCGATCGGTTCGCACGTGCGCCGCGTGCAGCACGTCTTCGGCACGCTGTTCAATGCAGGCCCCGGCTTCGCGGAAGACGGCCGCCAGTTCGACCGGCTCGTCGACGACGGCGACACGCTCGCGCTCGGCACGCTGACGATCCGCGCGCTGCACACGCCGGGCCACACGCCCGCGTGCATGACCTACTGCGTCGACGACGCGACGCAGCGCGCGGCGTTCGTCGGCGATACGCTGTTCATGCCCGACTACGGCACGGCCCGCTGCGACTTCCCCGGAGGCGACGCGCGCACGCTGTACCGCTCGATCTCCCGCGTGCTCGCGCTGCCGCCCGACACGCGCCTGTACCTGTGCCACGACTACCAGCCGGGCGGCCGCGACGTGCAGTTCGTGACGACCGTTGCCGAGCAGCGCCGCGCGAACGTGCACGTGAAGGACGGCGTGACCGAGGACGATTTCGTCGCGATGCGCACCGCGCGCGATGCAACGCTCGACATGCCGGTGCTGATGCTGCCGTCCGTGCAGGTCAACATGCGCGCCGGCCACCTGCCCGAGCCCGAAAACAATGGCGTGCGCTACCTGAAGATCCCGCTCGACGCGATCTGAGCGCCGCCGCCCCCAACCGAGAACCCCGACATGACCACCATCCGCAAGCTGACCGACACGCTGTCGGTCTCGCCGCAGATCGCGGCGGCCGACCTGCCCGCGCTGCACGCGGCGGGCATCCGCGCGATCGTCTGCAACCGGCCCGACGGCGAAGGCCCCGACCAGCCGACCGTCACCGAGATCCGCGCGGCCGCCGCGCCGCTCGGCATCGACGTGCATTACCTGCCGGTCGACACGGGCAAGGTGACCGACGACCAGGCCGCGCAGTTCGGCGCGCTCGTCGCGTCGCTCGACGGCCCGGTGCTCGCATACTGCCGCAGCGGCACGCGCTCGGCCACGCTGTGGGCGCTGTCGCAAGCGGGCCTGCGCCCGCTGGACGACATCGTCGCGACGGCCGATGCGGCCGGTTACGACCTGCGCGCGCTCGCGTCGCGCGTCACGCAAGGCGGCAGGCAGGCGGCACCGGCCATCGACGCGCGGCACGACATCGTGATCGTCGGCGCGGGCGCAGCCGGTATCGCGGTCGCATCGAGCCTGCTCGCGCGCAACGCGTCGCTCGACATCGCGGTAATCGATCCGGCCGACGTCCACTACTACCAGCCGGGCTGGACGATGGTCGGCGCGGGCGTGTTCCGGCCCGAGACGACCGCGCGCCAGATGACCGACGTGCTGCCGCGCGGCGTGCACCGAATCCAGGCCGCCGTCGCGGGCTTCGAGCCCGACGCGCACACGGTCGTGCTCGACGGCTGCCGGCGCATCGGCTACCGCAAGCTCGTCGTGTGCCCGGGGCTCAAGCTCGACTGGCACGCGATCGACGGCCTCGCCGACACGCTCGGCCGCAACGGCGTCACATCGAACTACCGCTACGATCTCGCGCCGTACACGTGGGAGCTCGTCCGTACGTTCCGCGGCGGCAACGCACTCTTCACGCAGCCGCCGATGCCGATCAAGTGCGCGGGCGCGCCGCAAAAGGCGATGTACCTGTCGTGCGACCACTGGCGGCGCTCGGGGCGCCTCGAGGCCGCGAACGTCGAGTTCCTGAATGCGGGCGGCGCGCTGTTCGGCGTGGCCGACTACGTGCCCGCGCTGATGGAGTATGTGAATAGCTATGACATCGCGCTGTCGTTCGGCCATAACCTCGTCGCGATCGACGGGCCCGCACGCCGCGCGACGTTCGCGCGCGCGCTGCCGGACGGCGGCACCGAAACCGTCGTGCGTTCGTTCGACATGATCCACGTCGTGCCGCCGCAGAAGGCGCCCGACTTCGTACGTTCGAGCCCGCTCGCGGACGCGGCCGGCTGGATCGACGTCGATCCGGCGACGCTGCGGCACAAGCACTTCCCGGACATCTACGCGCTCGGCGACGCCACCAACACGACCAATGCGAAGACGGCCGCGGCCGCCCGCAAGCAGGCGCCCGTCGTCGCGCACAACCTGCTCGCATCGCTCGGCCACGCGCACGGCGACGCCGCGTACGACGGCTACGGCTCGTGCCCGCTCACGGTCGAGCGCGGCAAGATCGTGCTCGCCGAGTTCCTGTACGGAGGCAAGGTCGCGCCGACCTTCCCCGCCTGGCTGATCGACGGCAAGCGCCCGTCGCGGCTCGCGTGGCTGCTCAAGGAACGCGTGCTGCCGCCGCTCTACTGGAAGGCGATGCTCAAGGGCCGCGAATGGCTCGCGAAACCCGCGATCGCACGTTGACCGGAGCCCGATGACGTCATGCTGATTTCCCTCGTACTCGGCGGCTTCGTCGGCGCCGTGCTCGGCCTGACCGGCGCCGGCGGCGGCATTCTCGCGGTGCCCGCGCTCGTCGTCGGCATGAGCTGGCCGATGCAGCAGGCCACGCCCGTCGCGCTTGTCGCGGTGGCTGGCAGTGCCGCGCTCGGCGCGCTCGAAGGCTTCCGCCGCGGGCTCGTGCGCTATCGCGCCGCGCTTCTGATGGCCGTGGCCGGCGTGCCGCTGACCACGCTCGGCGTGCGGCTCGCGCACATGCTGCCGCAGCGCCTGCTGCTCGCACTGTTCGCGCTGACGATGCTGATCGTCGCCGGCCGCCTGCTGCGGCAGGCGCTGCGGCACGCACCCGTCGACGCGGACGCGTCGCCGCTGTGCGTCGGCCGCGTGAATCCCGATACGGGCCGTCTCGTGTGGTCCTGGCCGGTCGGCTTCGCGCTCGCGTCGACCGGTGCGGTGACGGGCCTGATGACGGGGCTGCTCGGCGTCGGCGGCGGCTTCGTGATCGTGCCGATGCTGCGCAAGTTCACGAACGTGTCGATGCACGGCATCGTCGCGACGTCGCTGATGGTGATCGCGCTGGTCGGCGCCGGCGGCGTGTTCGCAACGCTCGTATCGGGCACGCGCGCACCGCTCGACGTGACGCTGTGGTTCACCGCCGCGACCGCGCTCGGCATGGCCGCCGGCCGCGGTGCGTCGCGGCACCTTGCCGCGCGACACGTGCAGGCCGGCTTCGCGGCCGTGCTCGTATGCGTCGCGCTCGGGCTGCTGGCGAAGGCGGCGTTCGGCGCGTGAACCGGCTCAGGAGCCGAGTGCGGAATCGATCCCGCACCCGGCTCGCGACGCACCCCATCCGTCGCGAATTCGTCAGGACCGCATGCTAGACTCGCCACCGCACGCCCGTCCGTCGCGCGTCGAAAACGAATAACTATTCAGGAGTCCAGCCATGCTCGCCCCCTCCGTCAGCCGCGCGGCAATCGCGGCGCTGATGCTCGCTCCGTTCACTGCGTTCGCCGCGCCCGCCTATACGGCGGCGTTGACGCTCGCCAGTCTCTCGCCGTCCGTCGGCGGAACCGACAAGGCGACGCTGAAACTCGCCAACACCGGCACCGAACCGGCTGCCGCCGGCCTCTCCATCGGCATGCCCGCCGGTTTCACCGCGAACGGTTTCACGAGCGCGTGCGGCGGTACGCTGACCAGCGACGGCACCGCGCAGCTCGCGCTGACCGGCGCGACGGTGCCGGCAGGCGGCGCATGCACATTCACCTTCACACTCGGCGTACCGCCCGTCGCGTCCCTGCCGCCACCGGGCGCGCGCAGTTTCAGCATCGCGGCCAGCACGGCGCCGGGCCTCGCGACACTGTCGGCCAGCACCGCGCCGACGCTCAACGGCTTCCTCGGCGCGACGCCGGGGCTTTACAGCAACACGTGGTTCCCGTCGACGCTGCGCAGCGTCGCGATCCTCGACCTGTTCATCACGCCGCAAACCGACCCGGGCCCGAACTCCAACGTGTTCTGGTCGAACCAGGTCAACTCGCTGCACGGCTACACGGGTTTGCAGTCGACCGAACTGGTGTCTGCCAGCGAAGGCACGGGCAAGCAATTCCTGTTCAGCCTGTGGGGCGCCACCGCCGCGAAACCCGGCACACCCGCGAGCGCAGGCGTCGGCGCGGGCAGCTACTGCACGGTCAGCGGCTCGGCGACGGATGGCAGCGCCGGCGCGCAATGCCGCTATCGCTACGAGTGGCAGGCGGGCCACACGTACCGCTTCCGCATCACGCCGGACACGAGCCAGGGTCCCGGCTGGTTCAAGAGCAACGTGACCGACGTGACGGGTGGCGTGACCGGCGACAGCTTCGACATCGGCAGCATCTACGTCGGCACGACGCAAACGCAGGTTCCGGTCTCGTCGATCAGCCAGTGGGTCGAGTACGTCGACTGGAATTCGAGTCGCACGAGCTGCGCGTCGGTTGCATATACGAACGCGCAATTCAGCGTGGCTGCCTACGACGGGCTCGGCAACCCGGTGACGGTGCCTGTCCCGTCGGTCACGGTCAACAAGACCTGCCCCGCCGCCTACGCAAACGCATCCGAATCGAACGGCGTCGCGACGCTGATCGGCGGCCCGCGGCAGTCGGCCGCAGGCCTCGTCAAAGCGAATGGCGCTTGCCTGACCGCATCGGGCGGCCTGCGCGACGGCAATGCCGCGGTGCTCGGCGCCTGTCCGACGCTCGCGTCGGTGCGCGCGTCCGGCGGCACGCACTTCAATCCGCAACTGTGGGTCGCCGCGGGCGACGGCACGCTGCAGACCAAGTACAGCTACTGCCTCACCGCGCAGGCACCGAGCGCGGGCAACAGCGCGCTGCTGCGCACCTGCGTCGCCGGCGAGGCCGATCAGCAATGGCTCGTCAAGGCCGGCACGGCGCCCGGTTCGGCACAGCTCGTGTCGCAGCCGACGGGCCGCTGCCTCGCGCCCGCCGCCGGCGGCACGCTGAGCCTCCAAACGTGCGCGGCCGCCACCGCGGTCTGGACGACGCCCGGCAAGAGCTTCGCGTACTGACCGGCGGCGACCTGCGCTGAGCGGCACGCAGATCGCCCAAACAAAACGCCCGGCCCGACTCGTCGTCGGCACCGGGCGTTTTTTATTGCGGCCGCGACCTGCGCGTCAGGTCGCGAACCCCGCCATCCGCTTGCGCTCCTGGCGCAGCATCACGAAGTTCGCGATCACGACGCCGGCCGTCACCGCGACGATGAACAGCGTCGCGAGCGCGTTCATTTCCGGATTCAGCCCGAGGCGCACGCGCGAGAACACGACGAGCGGCAGCGTCGTCGAGCCGGGGCCCGACAGGAACGCCGACAGCACGAGGTCGTCGATCGACAGCGTGAACGACAGCAGCCAGCCCGCGATCAGCGCCTGCGAGATCAGCGGCAGCGTGATCGTGAAGAACACCTTCAACGGCGTCGCGCCGAGATCGAGCGCGGCTTCTTCCAGCGACGGATTCAGCTCGCGCACACGCGACTGCACGATGATCGCGACGTACGAGATGCACAGCATCACGTGGCCGAGCCAGATCGTGAAGATGCCGCGCTCGGCCGGCCAGCCGATCCACTTCGCGAGCTCGATGAACAGCAGCAGCAGCGAGATCCCCTGGATCACCTCGGGAATCACCAGCGGCGCGTTGATCATCCCGCTGAACAGCGCGAAGCCGCGGAAGCGCCCCATCCGCGCGAGCACGAAGCCGGCCCACGTGCCGATGAACACCGACGCGAACGCGGTCAGCATGCCGATCTTCAGCGACAGCCACGCGGCCGTCAGCAGTTCGTCGTCCTCGACGAGCGCCGAGTACCAGCGGAACGAAAAGCCCGACCACACGGTGACGAGCTTCGACTCGTTGAACGAATAGACGATCAGGCTGATGATCGGGATGTACAGGAACGCGAAGCCGGCAAACAGCGCCGCGAACTGCAGGTAACGATTCGGCTTCATCGACGGGCCTCCTGCTCCTTCGCCTGGAAGTGCTGGAACATCGCCATCGGCACGAGCAGCAGCAGCACCATCGCGCAGGTCACCGCCGACGCCATCGGCCAATCTGCGTTGTTGAAGAACTCATTCCACATCACGCGGCCGATCATCAGCGTGTTCGCGCCGCCGAGCAGTTCCGGAATCACATACTCGCCGACCGCCGGAATGAACACCAGCAGGCAGCCCGCGATGATCCCGTTCTTCGACAGCGGTAGCGTGATCTGCACGAACGCCTTCCACGGCTTCGCGCCGAGGTCGTACGCGGCCTCGAGCAGGCGCAGGTCCATCTTCACGAGGTGCGCGTACAGCGGCATCACGAGGAACGGCAGGTACGAATACACCATCCCGATGTACACCGCATAGTTCGTGCGGTACAGCTCGATCGGCGTATGGGTCAGGCCGATCCACATCAGGAAGTTGTTCAGCAGCCCGTTGTTCTTCAGGATGCCGATCCATGCGTACACGCGGATCAGGAACGACGTCCAGAACGGCAGCATCACGCCCATCATCAGCAGGTTGCGGGTCGCCGGGTTCGAGCGCGCGATGTAGTACGCCATCGGATAGCCGATCAGCAGACACAGCAGCGTCGTGACCGCGGCCACCCACACCGAATTCACGTAGGTCGAGAAATACAGGCTGTCCGTGAACAGGAACGCGTAGTGCGACAGGTTCAGTGCGACGTGCACGACGCCGTCCGCGTACGACGCGAGCTCCGTGTACGGCGGGATGCCGAGCTGCAGCTCCGCGAAGCTGATCTTGACGACCAGCACGAACGGCACGAGGAAGAACAGCACGAGCCACGTGAACGGCCCGGCGACGACCGCCGTCGCACCCGTCAGGTTGAAGCGCCGCACCGGCCACTCGAGCAGGGACTTGAACGCGCTCATGACGTCAGCACCACGCCTGCGGTCGCGCTCCAGCGCACGTAGATCTCGTCGCCGAGCGCCGGCGTGTCGAGCTCCGAAATCGCGAGGCTCGACACGTTCGCGATCACCGTCTTGCCCGCGTCGAGCTTCACGTGATACAGCGAATAGCCGCCCATGTACGCAACGTTGCTGATCCTGCCGCGCGCCCAGTTGAACGCGCCTTCGGGCGGCTTGCGCGTGAGCGCGATCCGCTCGGGGCGCACCGACACCGTGACCGGCATCCCGAGCGGGCCCGAGATCCCGTGGCTCACGTACAGCCGGCTCGGCAGCTCCGGCGATTCGATGTACACGTGGTCGGGTTCGTCCTCGACGGTCACGCCGTCGAACAGGTTCGTCGAGCCGATGAACTCGGCCGAGAAGCGGCTGTTCGGGAATTCGTAGACTTCATTCGGCGAACCGATCTGCACGATCTGGCCTTCGCTCATCACCGCGAGGCGGTTCGCCATCGTCATCGCTTCTTCCTGGTCGTGCGTGACCATGATGCAGGTGACGCCGACCTTGTTCAGGATGTTGACGAGCTCGATCTGCGTGCGCTGGCGAATCTGCTTGTCGAGCGCCGACATCGGCTCGTCGAGCAGCAGCAGCTTCGGGCGCTTGACCAGCGAACGCGCGAGCGCGACGCGCTGCTGCTGGCCGCCGGAGAGCTGATGCGGCTTGCGCTTCGCATACTTGCTCATCTGCACGAGTTCGAGCGCCGCATGCACGCGCTCCTTCAGCTCGGCCTTCGGCACGCCTTCCTGCTTGAGGCCGAACGCGACGTTCGACTCGACCGACATGTGCGGGAACAGCGCATACGACTGGAACATCATGTTCACGGGCCGCTTGTACGGCGGCATCTGCGCGAGATCCTCGCCGTCGATCAGGATCTTGCCCGACGTGACCGTCTCGAGGCCCGCGAGCATGCGCAGCAACGTCGACTTGCCGCAGCCCGAACTGCCGAGCAGCGCGAACAGCTCGCCCCGGCGCACGGTCAGGTTGACGCTGCGCACGGCCTCGGTGTCGCCGAATTTCTTCACGACGTCGACGATCTGGACAAAATTCTCGGCGCGCGCATCGGCGCCGGAGGAGGAAACGGAGGACGGTGCGCCCGCGACCGGCGCACCCGACTGGCTATTCATGATGTGCTGCTTCTCTCCTGCGTTTAACGAACAAAGCCCCCGGGGGCACCAGGGGCTTCATGACTGCTGGGGAACGCCGGCTCGCGTCAGCGGCCCGACTTCAGCTCGGTCCACAGACGCGTCTGCAGGCGCTGGATTTCAGGCGGCAGCGGCTTGAGCAGGAACAGCGTCTTCACGACGTCGGCCGGCGGGTAGACGGCCGGGTCGTTCGCGACGTCGGGCCGCACGTACTTGCGTGCCTCGGCGTTCGCGCTCGGGTAGTACACCGCGTTCGTGATCGCCGCGTGCACCTTCGGATCCTCGATGTAGTTGATCCACTGCAGCGCGGCATCCTTGTTCTTCGCGTCCTTCGGGATCGCCATCACGTCGAACCACACCGGCGCGCCGCCCTTCGGAATGTAGTACTCGACCTTGTACGGCTTCTTCGCCTCGATCGCGCGATGCTTCGCGATCACGACGTCGCCCGACCAGCCGAACGCGAAGCAGATGTCGCCACCGACCAGGTCGTTGATGTAGCCCGACGAGTTGAATTGCGTGATGTACGGGCGAATCTTCTTCAGCACTTCCATCGCGGCCTTGTAGTCGGCCGGGTTCGTGCTCATCGGATCCTTGCCGATGTAGTGCAGCGCAGCCGCGAACATCTGGTCGGGCGCGTCGAGCACCGACACGCCGCAGGTCTTCAGCTTCGACAGGTTTTCCGGCTTGAACAGGATGTCCCAGTTGTCGAGCGGCACCTTGCCGAGCGCCTGCTGCGCCTTCGTCAGGTTGTACGCGAGACCGGTCGTGCCGTACGCCCAGGGCACCGAGTACTTGTTGCCCGGGTCCGCGCCGGCGACGAGCGCCATCAGTTGCGGGTCGAGGTACTTGAGGTTCGGCAGCTTCGACTTGTCGAGCGGCGCGAAGATGCCGGCGGCGATCTGCTTGCCCGCGTAGTTGCTGGTCGGCACGACGATGTCGTAGCCCGAGCTGCCCGTCAGCAGCTTCGCCTGCAGCGTGTCGTCGCTGTCGTAGTTGTCGTAGCGAACCTTGACGCCCGCCTGCTTCTCGAAGTTCGGGATCGTGTCCTTCGCAATGTAGTCCGACCAGTTATAGATATTGAGCTGCGTATCCTTCGCCGCTGCCGCCGATGCACCCACGCACAGCGCGAGCGCTGCGAACCGGCCCACTACTTTTGCTTTCATCCCGTTCTCCCTCCGGCCGGACCGTTTGTCCGGCTGCCGTCTGCCTCGTCACGGCGGTGCATTCTGGTGCTCCGCCCCTCGAAAACCCCGAAAACTACCACCATTCGCGCTCGGTCACAAAAAAATCATGCCGGTGTCGCGCAAACGGAACAGATTACCGCCGCCGGTCAGTCAGGCCGCCCGTGCGGCCGGGCATTCCGGGAGGAATTCTATCGGGTAATCGGCGGCTGTCCACCGGGAAAAACAGGCGGCGGCGCAACCGCGTTCGCCGGCCGCTCGGGTCGCTCGCCCAACGGCTTGCGCGCGCCGCCGTTTCACCGGTGAAAATCTCGGCACGCTGCGCGCCCCGGCGCCTGGCGGGCGACCCTGTCGGCCGGCCGTTGCGGTGCTTCCGCGCCGGACCGGCCGGCCGCACCGTCGTGACGATACGCCGGTACCGCATGCCGGCCGCACCCGTCGGGCCGACCGGCCGCGATGCATTAAAATGGCGGCTCACGATTCAACCGCGCGAACCCTCCCGATGGCCTCCAATCTCCACGACCTGCCCGACAGCCCCTGCATCGGCGTGTGCTCGACCCTCTTCGACGAAGTCTGCAAGGGCTGCGGCCGCACGGCCGCCGAAGTGTCGAACTGGGTGTTCCTGAGCGACGACGAGAAGCGCGCGGTGTGGGAGCGCATCACGCGCGAAGGCACCGCGATGCGCTTCCAGTACGACAAGCTGTAAATCCGCCGCGCATAAAAAAAGCGGCATGCCGACTGACATGCCGCCAACCCCAACTCTGTTCTTTTCCTACGGCGTCTAGAACTTCATCCCGACGCCCACGCCGACGATCAGCGGATCGATGTGCAGCGTGCCGATACCCTTGTCGCCGAGCGTCGCATCGGTGCTCATCCAGATCTTCTTCACGTCGACGTTCATGAACACCTTCTTCGTCAACTGCACGTCGACGCCGAACTGCAGCGCGGGGCCGAAGCTGCTCTTGTTGATCGACACGCCCTCCCCGCCGACGTTGAGCCCGTTGTTGTAGAAATACGTGTAGTTCAACCCCGCGCCGACGTACGGACGCACCTTGCCGGCATGGTTGAAGTGATACTGCAGCAGCAGCGTCGGCGGCAGCACGCCCACGCCGCCGAGATTGCCGAGGCTAGACGTCACCTGGTGCCGCGACGTGCCGAGGATCAGCTCGACACCGAGGTAATCGCGGATCATGTACGTGAAGTCGAGCTCGGGCACGATCGCGTTGTTCACGCCGACGTTGAGCGCGCCGAGCGTGTCGCTCGCGCGCTCGTTCGGCTGGATGCTGATCGCGCGCAGCCGGACCAGGACGTCGCCCTGGTTGATGCCGTCGCCCGGCGACGCTGCGTGCGACACCGACGGCATCGCAACGAGGCTTGTCGCAACGGCGGCAGCGGTGACAAAAGTTCGAATCGTTTTATGCATGGTACGGACCCCCAAAGAATGTAGCCATTCTCCCCGTAGGGTCTTTTCCTTATCTTGATATCCGTCAAGCCAGCGTAAACGTGGGACGGTTTGCCGCAGGCTCGGTCGCACGGCCCGTCAGCAGCAGGTCGAGCAAATCGCGCACGCTGCGGATCGCGCGGCCGAACGGCAACGCTTCGCGGCCGCGGAAGAACAAGCCGTTCGCGACGTCGCCGCGCAGCGCGGCCGCCAACCGCGTGTCGATGCAGAAATGGCCGAACTTCTCGATGCCGTCGCGCAAGCCGCATACGCTCAGGCATTCGAGCGCGGTCGGACAGCGCTGCTTGAATGCGCCGAGCTTGTTGCGGATGCGCGTCTCGTTGCGCAGGTAACGATCGAGCCATGGCGTCTTCACCGCGCGCGCGGGCAGCCCCGTCACGCTGACGAATTCGACGATGTCGTCGGGCGCCGCATCGGCGAGCACACGCTTGAAGGCCGGATGCGCGTCGCCCTCTTCCGTCACCGCGAATGGCGTCCCGACCTGCACGCCGTTCGCACCGGCCGCGAGCGCCTCACGCACCATGTCATGGCTGTTGACCCCACCCGCAACGATCAGCGGGATCGTGTCGCGCGCGAGGCCGAGCGACGCCATCACCTGCGCGGTCTCGTCGAGCACGCGCGCGAAATCGAAGCGGTGATCGTGCATGTCGTCGATCTGCGTGACGCCAAGGTGGCCGCCCGCATGCGCCGGATGTTCGATCACGATCGCATCGGGCAGGCGTCCCTTCTTCATCCACTTCTTCAGCACGAGCGCGATCCCGCGGCTGTCCGACAGGATCGGGATCAGCGCGATGTCGTGTCCTTGCGTGAGATCGGGCAGGTCGAGCGGCAGGCCCGCGCCCATCACGATCGCATCGGCGCCCTCGCCGCACGCGACTCGCACGTAGTCCGCATGCGCGCTCACCGCCTTCATCACGTTGACCGCGATCATCCCGCGCCCTTCGCTGTAGGTCTTCGCGAGACGGATCTCGCGTGCCAATGCGTCGAGGTTCGCGGCCTCCAGCGTCGCGCGATCGGGTTGCGCGCGGCAACGCGCGAGCAGGTCCGCATGATGGTGACGCAGGTCGATGCTCGCGATCGTGCCGACCGCGCCTTCGCGAGCGACGCTGCCCGCCAGCCGGTGCGCGGAGATGCCGACGCCCATGCCGCCCTGCACGACAGGCAGCAAGGTGCGGCCGCGAATCGTCAGCGGCGGAAAGGAAGTGCGTACGGTCATCGGATACCTCGTCGGAACATCGGAACCGCGATGATCGACGATTCACCGCCGCGCACCTTGACAGTCGTCAATAAAAAAACGGCACGCGAGCGTGCCGTTTCACGTTCATGCGGCGCGAAGCGCTCAGGCTGGCTTCGCCGGTTTCAACTGCATCGACTTGTACTCGAGATACTCTTCGAGCCCATACACGCCGTTCTCGCGGCCGTGCCCCGACTGCTTGTAGCCGCCGAACGGCGCGGCGCCGTTCCACGTGCCGCCGTTGATGTCGACCTGCCCCGTGCGGATGCGGCGCGCGATGCTCATCGCACGTTCGTCGCTGCCGGCCCATACCGCGCCGCCGAGCCCGTACGGCGAATCGTTCGCGATCCGCACGGCTTCGTCTTCGTCGCGATACGTGATGATCGACAGTACCGGCCCGAAGATCTCTTCCTGCGCGATCGTCGATTTCGGATCGACGCGGCCGAACACGGTCGGCTTCACGAAGAAACCCTTGGCGAGCCCGTCGGGCAGGCCCGTGCCGCCCGTCACGAGTTCCGCGCCTTCGTCGATCCCGCGCTGGATGTATGCCTGCACACGCTGCTGCTGCACGGCCGACGCGAGCGCGCCGAGGCGCGTCGCGTCCTGCCGCGGGTCGCCCGCGACGTATGTTTCGGCCGCGGCCTTCGCGATCTCGCGCGCCTCTTCGTAGCGCGCTTCCGGCACCAGCATCCGCGTGTGCGCCGAACAAGTCTGCCCCGCGTTCAGGTAGCACGCGTTGACCGTACCCTTCACCGCCGTCGCGAAATCGGCATCGTCGAGGATCACCGACGCCGACTTGCCGCCCAGTTCGAGCGCGACGCGCTTGACGCCCGCGGCCGCCAGCTCGGCCACCCGCTTGCCGGCGCGCGTCGAGCCCGTGAACGACACCATGTCGACGTCCGGGTCGGTGGCCAGCACCTCGCCGACGACCGGGCCGTAGCCGCACACGAGGTTGAACACGCCGGCCGGCAGGCCGGCTTCGTGAATCGCTTCGGCGAGCATGAACGCGTTGAGCGGCGCGACTTCGGACGGCTTCAGGACCACCGTGCAGCCGGCCGCGAGCGCCGGCGCGACCTTCAGCGTGACCTGGTTGAGCGGATAGTTCCACGGCGTGATCGCCGCGACCACGCCGACCGGCTCGCGCACCACGAGCGAGTTGCCGACCTGTGCCTCGAATTCGAACGACTCGGCGAGCTTCGCGTACGCCTTCCAGTTGTAGATCGGGCCGCCGACCTGGATCGCGCGCGACAGCTTGATCGGCATCCCGACTTCGCCCGTGATCGACTGCGCGAGTTCCTCGCTGCGCGCCTGCAGATGCTCGACGATCTTGCGCAGGTAGCCCGCGCGCGTCGCGGCCGGCGTGGCCGCCCACGCGTCGAAGGCCGCGCGCGCCGCGCGGATCGCATCCTGCGCGTCGGATGCGATGCCCTCCGGAATCCGGCCGATCACCGCCTCGGTGCCCGAGTCGATCACGTCGATCGTGCCCGTTCCGGCAGGTTTGCGCCAAGCGCCGTCGATATAGAACTGGTCGTAGATTTTCATCGTGTTCCGTCTCCTGTTGGCCAGAGTTGGCGCCTTGAAGCTCAGGTCGGCTGGCATAGCTGCTTCGGCACCTGCTCCAGCCCGATGCTTCGCGGGAAGCCGACATTCTAACGAGCGTTGCGGTCGACTGGTGTGACGATTGACAGCCATTCGAAAGGACCCTGGACTCTGCCGCACCCTCGCTGCGCCGTCAGCCGCGAACGCCGGCCCGGCGCCCGCCATGCCGCCGCCATGTCAGCATCCGCCCGGGTGCGCGGTCGGGCCCGCATCGTGCTATGTTTTTATTATCGGCACCGGGTCATTGCGACCGGCGCCGCCCGGAATCGACGCATTTCGTGAGCGCTGCCATGTCCGACGCATCCCATACCCTCGGCTCGCAAGACCGCCTGGAGCTGCTTTGCTGGCTCACCTGCGGCAATCTCGGCGCGTTTTACCTCAACGAATCATGGCCGGACGCCACGTTCCAGGTCCAGGCCGCGCACCGCTGGCTCGACCGTCATCACCGCCAGGCCGACTGGCTCGCGGTCGCCAAGCTCGCGGCGCTCGCGCAGGACATCGCGAAACGGCACGCCGGGTTCGTCGACGCGCCGTGGGCGCGCGACGCGGTCGAGGAAATCGTCGATACCGACGATCTCGACTATCGGGCGAAACTCGTGCAATGGGTGTACGACGACTGCTGCAAGGCGCTCGCGGACAAGCGGCTGGCCGATTGAGCCGCATATCGAGCCGTACGCGTACGGGCCGCGGCACCGCTTTGCGCGACGGTCTTGTCGTCGATGCGGAAGTAGCGGCCGGACTGGCTGACGGGGCACGGCGCGCCAGCACCACCCGCTGCACCGGCACGCGCAATGCGCGCTGTTGCGCTTACAGCAGCGACTTTGCCTGCGTCAGCACCTTGTCGCAGATCTGCCTGGTCACCTGCTGTTTCAGGCCGCCGCCGCTCAGGTCGAGCTTGCTGCCGTTGCCGGCGTCGAGGATCCCGCTCGCGCCGCTGGTATAGCCGCTGTCGGTCGACGCATTGCCGCCGAGCTTGCCGAGCAGCGCGTCCTTCACCGACGATGCGCTGCCGGACGCGCCGCCGAGATAGTTGTTCTGGACACAGAACTGCAGCAGGCCCGCGACGTTGCCGGTGCTGCCCGGCATCAGCGACGACCCGCCGCCCGTCAGTGCACCGCCGAGGCCGCCGAGGTTGCCGAGCGCACCGCCCGCGCTGCCGCCCGAGTCGCCACCACCGCCGACCTGTTTCAGGACGTCGCCAAGCTGCGCATGGGCCACCGAAAACGACGCGAGCAATCCGATCAGCGCGCCGGCAACGATCGCGCGGTATAGACGTGCATTCATGTGAAGCCTCCCGGTTGTGACTACATAAGTGCCTCGAATCGAATCAAAGGATACTCAATCAACCGGTGCATGACAGCCTTCGTGCGCGACCTGAAACGTCAGGCATCGTGATATCGCCGCGATTTGACAATGCTTGACGGGATGCCCGCGCATCACGCGCGGCCGGTTCGATGCGCGACAGCCTGCACTCGCGCACGATCGCCATTGCGTGTCGCCGGCTCATGCGATGCGTCATAGAATCGTCGTCGCCTGCCGTTCGGACCATCCGGCCCGATCTCACCACGAACCTGAAGGATGCCCGCGTGACGCTCGCCTGTCGATTTCTGCCGGTCGCCGCAGCGGCCGCGCTGATTGCCGGTTCCGGCGCTACCCATGCGGCACCTCCGCCCGCAGCAACGGCTGTCGCAGCATGCCCGTCGCCGTCGTTCGACCGCTATCCGGCACCCGCCGCAAGCGCGCCGCGCAAGCCGGCCGGGTCGCCACAGCTGACCACCAAGGAATCCCGCCTGTACCGCACCGTCATTCGCGACGAGTTCACGCAACCGGCCAATTTTGCCGGCCACTATCGCGTCGCGATCTGGGGTTGCGGAACGGATTGCCGAAACTTCGCGATCGTCGACAAGTACACGGGCGCGACGTACACGATGCCCGGCGTGAAGGCCATCGCGGGCGTGATGGGCAACGACGACGAACGCGTCGATTTTCGCACCGGCAGCAGGCTGCTGATCGTCGCGGGCTGCTTCAACGACGATTGCGGCGACGACAACGCGAAGGCGGCCCGGTTCTTCTACGAATGGACCGGCACGCGGCTGCGTCCGGTCGGCACCTGTCCGCTGGTCGTTGCGCCAGGCGAATAACCGGCGACCGATTCGCGCAGCACTCGTGAAAACCGTCACGCCGCCGGCACGCGCGCCCCGTCGCCGCATGCTGCGACGAACACGACCGCGAGCACCACGCCGATCGACACGAACGGCGCCGCCGGATGCAGTTCGTACAGCATCGTACCGGCCAGCGGCGCGACGACCATGCTGAGCCCTTGCGCCGTCGACATCGCGCCCGCGCACGCGGCCTGCTCGTGCGCTTCGACTCTCGTGCTCGCGAGCGCCGCGACTGCGGGAAACGCGGCGCCCAACCCGCACGCTGCCACGAAGTAACTCGCGCACAGCAGCAGCGGGTACGCGGCCTGCGCGGCCAGCGCCGACACGAACGCCGCACCTCCCGCCAGCGCGCCCCAGCGCAGGCACTGGAGCGGCGCGACCGCACGCAGGCGGCCGACCAGCGACTGCGTCGCGATCAGCCCGATGCCGGCGCTGCCGAGCGCGTAGCCGACCACCATCGACGCATCGCCCGTCCGCACGTGCAGCCGGTCGATCGCGTAAAAGCCGAGCACGCTGTTCGCGATCATCACCGCGCTGTACAGCGCGAACGCGCTGCACCACGGCAGGCGCAGGCGCGGATCGGTCGGCTTCAGCCGGGGCGGCGCCTGCCGCACCGCATGCGCGCCGTCGTCGCGCAGCCGTCGCAGCCCCGCCAGTCCGGCGAGCGGCAGCAGCGCGAAAACGGCGAGCGCGAGCGTCATGTCGATCCCGGCCAGCCAGCCCGCGAGCGGCGGCGCGAGCACCATCCCGATCGCGCCCGCCGCGCCGAATCGTGCGATCGCGGCCGCGCGCCCCGTGGCCGGTGTCCGGTCCGCGATCCACGCCATGGCCGCGACTGGCAGCCCCGCATAGCAACCGCCCATCGCCGCGCGCGTGACGAGCAGCGCGACAAAGCCCGCCCATACCGGCGGCACGGCGCTGCCGCCGTCGCGCAACGCCCATCCGACGTAGCCGGCTAGCAGCAGCGAACTCGCGACGAAGCCGCCGATCGCCGCACGCATCGCCGGCAGCCGCCCGCGGGTGTCCGCCGCGCGCCCCCAGCGCGGCGCGGCGATCATCCACACGAGCCCGACGATGCCGATGATCGCGCCGACATGTAGCGGCTCGAGATGCATGCGCCGCGCCATCGGCCCGGCGATCGTAACGAATGCGTAGGTGCCGGCCACCATTGCGAAATTCACGAACAGCAGCGGCAGGAAAGACACGCCGGCATCGGCCGGCGTGGGCAGGGAGTCAGCGGAAGTCGTCGACATAAGGTGTTCCGATGAAAAAGGTAAGCGTCGTGCGTCAGTGCAAATGGACGCCGGCACCGCGTGGCGCGGCGCATCGGGCACGGGCAGCCGCGCACCGACGCGCTGCCGTTCCCCGTGACGCGGCAACGCGAACGCGCCTGCCGCGCCTCGTTCGGCACAGGCCGGGATGTATTTCATGACGATGCTCCGGAAACGGAAGGCGGCCGGGCCGTCACACACCGAGCGTCGCGCCGCCGTCAACGCACAGCGTGTGCAGCGTCACGTGGCGCGCGGCGTCGGACAGCAGGAACAGCACGGTGCCGGCAACGTCATCCGGCACGGCGATGCGGCCGAGCGGGATGCCCGTGCGATAGGTTTCGAGCGAACCCGCGATGACGCCCGCCGGGCCTTCCGGGCCGCGCCACAGTTGGCGCTGCATCGGCGTGTCGGTCGAACCCGGCGCGACGATGTTGCAGCGAATGCCGTGGCCGGCCAGCTCCAGGCCGAGGCAGCGCGTGAACTGATGCGCGGCAGCCTTCGACGCGGCGTAGGCGGCCATCTGCGTACGCGGCACGAGCGCCGCGTTCGACCCGACGGTCACGATGCTGCCCGCGCGTCGCTCGCTCATGCGCTGTGCGACCGCGCGCGACAGGTGGAACACGCCGTGCGTGTTCACCGCGAAGCAATGCGCCCAGTCGTCGTCGGTCAGCGACGTCGCGGCCGCGAGCCGCAGCACACCGGCGACGTTCGCGAGCATGCCGATCGGGCCGACCGTCGCCTCCACGTGCTCGATTGCCGCGCGCACGGCGCGCGCGTCGGCCACGTCGACCGTGAACGGCTGGACGCGGCCCGGCGCCGGCGGGCGATCCTCGTTCGCCCGCGCCAGCGCGTCGCCGTCGGCATCGAACGCGACGACGTCGACCCCGCGCGCGGCGAGCGCGCGAACCACGGCGGCGCCGATCCCGCGCGCCGCGCCGGTCACGACGGCCACGCCCGCCGGAAATGTCATTTCGGTTTCACTGCTCATCGATTCAAGCTCCTCGTATCGGTTTCCATGTCGGCCCATGCGGCGAGCCGTTCGGCCAGCGCGGCGCCGATCGCCGCCATCGGTTCGGGATCGGACATCCCGTCGTGCGAGCAGTCGAGCGCCACGCAGGTCGGCAACGCTGCCGGCCGGTGCGTGGCCCAGCTGTCGGGCGCCGGCGTGCCGGGTCGCTTGCGAGTCGCGTTGAACAGCAGCAGTTCGCCGCCGTAATGCGGGGTCGGCGTCGCACGGAACTGGCGCATCTGCCGCAGCGTCGCGTCGACCAGCGCGTCGAGCCCCGTGCCGCCGAGCGTTGCGAACGGGCTGTTCGCGCGCAGCAGGCGCTGCCGCAGCAGCGCATCGGACAACGCCGCCGTGTCGAAATCGCCGTTCACCGTCAGCAGGATCCGCAGCGCGTCGCCCGTCTCCGGCTGCGGCTGCGCCGCCCACGCGGACGACGGATAGCTGTCCATCAGCGCGAGCACGCCGACCGGTGCGCCCGAGCGCTCGAGGGCCGCCGCGACCGCATACGCGAGCGCGCCGCCCAGCGACCAGCCGAGCAGGTGGTATGGACCGTTCGGCTGCAGCGCACGCACGCGCTGCACATAGGTGTCGACGAGCGCGTCGAAATCGGCCGCGCCGTTCGTGTCATCGACCGACAGTTGCAGCCCGTCGATCGTCGTGTCGGGCAGGTACGCGGCGAGCCGCAGGTAGCTCCATGCGAGGCCGTCGGCCGGATGGATGCAGATCAGCCGCTGCGCGGGCCCGCCCGCCGTCTGGATCGCGAGATGCGGCGCGAACGCGTCGCGCGCCGCCCGCGGCCGGTACGGCAGCGGCGTGCGCAACGCAGCCGTCAGCGCCGCGACCGTCGCGTGGCGGAACAGCATCGACACCGGCACGTCGCGGCCGAGCGCGGTCGCCAGCCGCGCGCTCGCCTGGATTGCCTGCAACGACTTCCCGCCGATGTCGAAGAAATTCGAATCAGGCGTCAGCGCGACGCCGCCGAGCACGCTGCGCCACGCGTGCATCACCTGCCGTTCGAGCGCGTCGGCGCGCGAGTCGTCGTCCACGCCGATGCGGCCCGCCATCGCGAGCTGATGCAACGCGTTGCGATCGGTCTTGCCGTTGACGTTGCGCGGCAGTCGTTCGAGCACGTGCCACGCATCGGGAATCGCCGCGGCCGGCAGCGCGTCGGCGAGCCGCACGCGCAGCGCTGCCGTATCGTCGACACCGGCGACGAACGCCGCGAGTGTCGTCACGTCGGCGTCGCCGCGCAGCGCGACGACCGCCGCCTCGCGCACGTCCGGCGTGCGCAGCAGCCAGTCCTCGATCTCGCGCGGATCGATGCGCACGCCGCTGATCTTCACCTCGTGGTCGATCCGGCCGTCGAATACCAGCCGGCCGGCGCGCACGGTAGCGAGATCGCCGGTCCGGTAGGCGCGCACACCGCTCCCCGGCAGCGTGACGAAGCGCTCGGACGTCAGCGCCGCATTGCCCGGGTAACCGAGCGCCAGCGCGTCGCCGCACAGCACCAGCTCGCCCGTACGGCCCTCGGCCACCGGATACAGGCGCTCGTCGACAACCTGCGCGTCGACGCCCGCGCGCGGCGTGCCGATCGGCACCGGCTCGCCGGCGCGCCAGACCGCGCCGGGGCCGCTCACGCAGGCGGCCGTCGCGATGATCGTGGTTTCGGTCGGCCCGTAGGTGTTCAGCAGCGCCAGATGCGGCAGGTGCGCGTGCCAGCGCCGGATCCGCTCCGGCAACGCGGCCTCGCCGCCGATGATCGTCAGACGCACGCCGGCAAGGCGCCGCGCATGGCGCGCGTCCAGTGCATGAGCGAGCACGTGCCAGTAGGCGGTCGGCAGGTCGAGCACCGTGATGCGGCGGCGCTCGACCTCGACCGTGAATGCGTCGACCGAGTCGAGCATCGCGTCGTCGCGCAGCACGAGCGTCGCGCCGTTGCAGAGCGTCGCGAAGATCTCCTCGAAGCTCGCATCGAAATGCAGCGGCGCAAACTGCAGCACCCGGTCGCCCGGACCGATGCGATACAGGTCGCGCGTACTGGCGACGAAATGCGCGAGCGCGCCGCGCCCGACCAGCACGCCGTTCGGCCGGCCGGTCGATCCCGACGTGTACAACAGGTACGCGGGCTGTGCCGCGTCGGACGCCACGCACGCCGCGTCGTGCGGCGACGGCACACGCGCCGCGTCCAGATCGAGCACCGGCCGCCCACCCGCGCATTCGCGATACGCGTCGCGCGTGATCACCAGCGCGGGCGCCGCATCCGCCAGCATCGCCGCGACGCGCTGCGGCGGCCCGTCCGGATCGATCGGCACGATCGTCGCGCCGACCTTCAGCACGGCCAGCATCGCCGCGATCACGTCCGGCGCGCGCGGTGCCGCGATCGCGACGCGCGCGTCGCGCGCCACGCCCCGTCGTTCGAGGTCCGTCGCGAGCGCATCGACATCGGCGAGCAGCGCGCGATAATCGATGCGCCGGTCGCCGGCCTCGATCGCCGGTTGCGCCGGCGTGTCGCGCGCGATGCGTTCGATCCGCGCGAGTACGTCATCGCACGGCCCGGCGAGCGGCGCGCCGCGCACGATCGACGGCGCGGACATCCCGTCGAGCAGCGCGCCGACAGGTTCGTCCGGCGCCTGTCCGGCGAACGCGTCGAGCCACGCGGAAAAATCGTGCGCATGCGCGGCGAGCACGGCCTCGTCGTACGCGTTCGGGTTCGCTTCCAACGTCAGGTGCCACGCGCCGCCGCGCACCGCGAGCGTCACGTTCAGATCCTTCACCGGGCCGCCGCTCACCGCGTGTGTGTCGCTCGCGAGCCCGTGGAACGCGACCTGTCGTTCGAACGGCATCACGTTGACGGCCTGGTTGAACAGGAACGCGTTGCGTTCCAGCAGCCCAAGATCGCCGCGAATCCAGCCGTACCGGTAGTACAGGTGCGGCCGGATCGCGCACAGGCGCTCCGCGCATTCGCGCGCGAGCGCACGCGGCGAGCGCCCGGCGTCGACATGCATGCGCAACGGCACGATGTTCATCGCCATGCACGGCACGCCGAGCGCCGGCGCACCGAGCCGGTTCATCACCGGCAACCCGAGCGTCAGGTCGCATTGGCCGCCCTGCTTCGCGAGCCAGATGCCGACCGCGCACAGCAGCCACGCATTCCAGTCGACGTCGACGCGCTCGGCGGCCGCGCGGAGCGCGTGCACGCGCTCCGCGTCGAGCACGCGCGTCGCGCGCCGCGCGTACGGGGCGATGTCCTGCTTCGGCGCGAGCACGAGCGGCGCGGGCACGTCTCGCAGATGCGCGCACCAGAACGCGCGATCGGCATCGAAGCCGCCGTCGGCGCGATAACGCGCCTCGGCGTCCACGACGCGATCGATCCGCCAGTCGGGCAGCACCGGCAGCGGCCCGCCGCCGACGCGCGCGTTGTAGCGAGCGGCCACGGCCTGCTGCAGCAGGCCGTAGCCGAAGCCGTCGAGCGCGATGTGATGTACCTGCAGATACCACCAGTGCCGGGTCGGCGACAGCCGCAGCAGCGCGGTGCAGTACAGCGGATCGGCCGTCACGTCGCAACAGATCGACAGCGACGCCTTCATCCACGCGTGCGCCGCCTGCACGGGATCGGCGTGCGCCGACAGGTCGACGAGCGGCAGCCGCGTGCGCGCCGTCCGGCGCGCCTGCCACAGCGTATCGTCCTGCCACGCGAACCGCATGTGCAGCGCGTCGGCGTGATCGAGCACGACCTTGACGCTGTCGGCCAGCGCGGCAACGTCGAGCGCGCCGTCGAGCTCGACGGTCTCGGCCGTCAGATAGCCCGGATCGTCGGGGTCGACCTGTTGCGCGACCCAGATTCCGTATTGCGCGGACGTCGCGCGGATCGGCAAGGATTCGTTTTTCATGAGCGGGTTTGCCCCGAAGTTCGTTGAACCGGAAGTGGGCCGCGTCACGCGCCCCGCTCCCATCCGACCACCAGCGCCCGGTTGCGCGACATCAGCCCCAAGTGCTCGTCCATCACGTACTGGATCTGCTCGAGCTGCTCCGAAGAATCGGCTTCGCAGCGAAGCTGCAGCACGTCGTCGGTGCGCAGCATCCGGCAGACGCCGTATGGGAAATCGACGGTCGCGCGATGTTCGTCGAACACGACGGGCACCTTGATCGCGTAGTGCTTGCACAGCTTGAACAGCACGCGGTCGGCCTGCGGCACCGACACCTCCGCCGTGCTGACGAACGGCGCCGGACGGGCATCGGACATCGCCGGACGCGCCGTCATGCGCTCACCTGCGCCGCGCGCTGCAGCACCCGCGTCCATGCGTCGAGCGTCGGCTGCTCGGCGAGCTGGACGAACGTGACGTCGTAGCCTTGCGCGCGCCACTGCTCGACGAGCGTCATCATCCGGATCGAATCGAGCCCGCAATCGACCAGGTTGTCGTGCTCGCGCAGGTCGACGGCAGGCATTCGCAGGCTGCGAGCGACCTGCGCCGCGATCGCGGCGAGCGTCGGCGCCGCATCGTGCACTGGCGCGACGCCGACGAGTGCGTTCGTCGTCACCGCCATCCCGCAGCGGCCGGCCACGTAGTCGAGCGCCATTCGGTGCTCACGTTCGGAGAAATCCGCGAGCGCGTCGGCGACGAAGAACGGCTGCACGTCGCGCATGAACGCGTCGCAGGCGGTCATCAGACAGCCGATGTGCGCATAGATCCCGCAGATCGCGAGCTGGTCGCGCCCCTGCTCGCGCAGGCGCGTCTCGAGCGGCGAGCGCCGGAACGCGCTGTAGCGCCACTTGTCGAGCACCGTGTCGCCGGGCGCCGGCGCGAGCGCGTCGCAGATCGCCGCGCGCGACGGCTGCGCGGTGAGGCCCGGCCCCCACATGTCGGTCAGGAGCGCCCGGTCGGCCGCGGCCTGCGTCGCCGGCTGCGCCGTGTAGTAGACCGGCATCCCGGCCGCATGCGCGAAATCGATCAGGCGGCGCACGTGCAAGACGAGCGTCGGCACGGGCGCGGCCGTACGGTCGTAGAAGTCGAGGAAGTAGTCCTGCATGTCGTGCACGAGCAGCGCCGCGCGGCGCGGGTCGAACCGCCAGTTCACGCGGTTCGCCGGCAGCTCGGCCGGCATCGGATAGGAAGCGATTTTCGGAATGGCCATGATGGATTGCATTGGAATGGAGGAATCGACGGAGCGTCGTCGCGCCCGTCAAGCGGCGGCGGCGAGCCGATCCGCGATGTGCTGCCGAAGCGCGCGCTTGTCGATCTTGCCGACCGGCGTTTTCGGGAATGCATCGACGAATTCGATCCGGTCGGGCACCTTGTACGCGGCCACGCCCTGTCCGCGCACGAAGCGCACGAGGTCCGCCGCGGCCGGCGCGGGCGCGCCGCGAATCACGTACGCGCAACTGCGTTCGCCGAGATACGGGTCAGGCATCGCGACCAGCGCCGCGTCGACGACGCCCGGATGCGCGAGCAGCAGGTGTTCGATCTCCTCGGCCGGGATCTTCTCGCCGCCGCGATTGATCTGGTCTTTCGCGCGCCCCTCGACGACGAGCTGGCCGCCCGCCGTCAGGCGGACGCGATCGCCGGTGCGATAGAAGCCGTCCGCCGTGAACGCGCGCGCGTTGTGCGCGGCCGCGTCGTAGTAGCCGCGGATCGTATACGGGCCGCGCGTCAGCAGATGGCCGACCTCACCGGGTTCGACCGGGCGGTCGTCGTCGTCGACGATGCGGATCTCGTCGTCCGGCGAGATCGGACGCCCTTGCGTGGCGATCACCACGTCGCGCGGATCGTCGAGCCGCGTGTAGTTGACGAGCCCTTCGGCCATCCCGAACACTTGCTGCAATTGCGCGCCGAAGCCGTCGGCCGCGCGCGCCGCGAGCGCCGGATCGAAGCGCGCGCCGCCGACCTGTACGAGTTCCAGGCTCGCGAGCGCGCCGCGCCGCTGCCCGACCGCGGCCAGCCACACGGGCACGAGCGGCGGCACCAGCGCCGCCACCGTCACGCGCTCGCGCTCGATCAGGGGGAACGCGGCGTCGGGGCTCGCGCTGTCGCTCAGCACCACTGTGCCGCCGGCATCGAAGACGCCGAGCGAGCCCGGCGAACTCAGCGCATAGTTGTGCGCGGCCGGCAGCGCCGCGAGATAGACGCTGTGCTCGGTCAGCCCGCAGATGCGCGCGCTCTCGCGCACGCTGTACAGGTAGTCGTCGTGCGTGCGCGGGATCAGCTTCGGCGTACCCGTGCTGCCGCCCGACAATTGCAGGAACGCGATCTCGTGCGCGCCGGGCCCCGGCGGGAGCGTGACGTCGGGCGTCGCCTCCGGCAGCGCGACGCGCATATTGCCGGGCGCCGTGAACAGCACGTGGCGCAACGTCGGCGCATCGGCGCGGATCTCGCTCGCGAGCGCCCGGTAGTCGAACCCGTCGTACTGTTCCGCCGCGACATAGGCGAGCGCGCCCGCGTGCCGGCAGAAGTAGCCGACCTCGTGCCGGCGATGCGCGGGCAGCGCGAACACCGGCAACGCGCCGATCCGGAACAGTGCGAACGTCACCGCGAAAAATGCAACGCAGTTCGGCAGTTGCACGACGACGCGGTCGCCCGACACGATCCCGTACGCGGTCAGCGCGCGGGCCGTGCGTTCGGCTTCCGCCGCGAACGTCCGGTACGACCAGCGCAGGTCGCCCTGTACGAGCGCGATGCGTTCGCCGTGCCGCGCGACGCGCTCGCCGAACCATTGCGCGAACGACTGGCCGAGCCAGTACCCCTTCTGCCGGTACGCGCTGGCAAACGCGTCCGGCCAAGGCGTGCGATTCGCGGACGTCATGCAGCCTCCCGCGCGGCGCCCGATGCGGCATCTCGATCGATCTCGAGCGCATCCAACATGGTCCGGAACTTGGCGGCGGTTTCCGCGCGTTCGCCGTCGGGCGTCGATTCGGCGACCACGCCCGCGCCCGCATAGAGCCGCAGCGTGCGGTCGAACGCTTCGGCGCAGCGAATCGTGACGACCCACTCGCCGTCGCCGTGCGCGTCGACCCAGCCGAGCATCCCCGCGTAGAAGCCTCGATCGAACGGCTCGGCATCGCGAATGCAGTCGCGCGCCGCCATGCGCGGCGCGCCGCAGACGGCGGGCGTCGGATGCAGCGCGAGTGCGAGCGTCAACGCATCCGCGTCGGTTTCGCCACGCACCTCGGTCGACAGATGCCACATCGTTTCCGTATGGACGAGCGACGGGCGCGCCGGCACGTCGAGCCGCCGGCACAGCGGCGCGAGGCTGTCGCGCACGGCCTCGACGACGACCCGGTGCTCGTCGAGATCCTTCCCGGACGCCAGCAGCGCCTGCGCGCGGCGCCGGTCCTCGACCGGGTCACGGCTGCGCGGCGCGGAGCCCGCCAGCGGATTCGCGCGCACGACGCCGCCGAAGCGGTTCACGAGCAGCTCCGGGCTCGCGCCCAGCAGCGTGCGGCCCGCGCCGAGATCCACGGAGAACGTATAGCCGTGCGGATTGCACGACGCGAGTCGCGCGACGAGCGCCGCAACGTCGACCGGCGCGTCACCGGTCGCCTCCAGCGTGCGCGCCAGCACGACCTTGTCGAGCTCGCCCGCGCGAATCCTGGCGACCGCCTGCGCGACCGCGTCCGCATAAGCATCCGCGGACGGCACCTCGCGCGTCGCGTAGCGCGTGCCGGCCGGCCCGGCAGCCCGCTGCGCGCCGAGCGGCCGCGCACGCAGCATCGTGCGCGCGACCCGCAGCGCGGCCGGCGCGTCGACGTCGAACGGCACCGCGCCAACTACCGCCGCGTCCATATGGCCGTCGGCCCGCTCGCGACGCAACGCGTCGTTCACGCGCGCGGCGAGCGGCGCGTCCGCATGCGGGATCGCCGCCGCAACATCGCAGGCCAGCAGCGTATGTGCCGGCGTTGCGAGAAACAGCGGGGTATCCGCGCGATAAACATCCCACACGCTATGGGGTACTAATAGTTCGGAAAGTCGGGAAATCGCATTCATGACATTGCCTCCAGATTGAACGAGCCGGCGCGGCGCGCCGGCCATGCCGTCACATTTCGGCGGTCAGGCTCACCGCGATGCGGCGCCCCTGGTCGACGAGCCAGTTTCCGCTCAGCCCGGTCGTGCGCGTGCGATCGTCGATCGGCACCATCTTGTTGGTCAGGTTCAGCACCGCGAAATTGACGGAGAAACGCTTGTCGATCCGGTAGCGCCCGCCGAGATCGAAGGTCGTCGTCGACGGCCGCTCGCGCACGCCCTGCGCGCCGTTGCGGAACGCGGCCCAGTATTCGCTGCCGATATAGTTCGCCGTCGCGTAGAGATCGAGCTTGGCGGTCGGCGTCCAGTCGACCTGAACGTTGAATTTGTGCTTCGGCGTCTTGTCGAGCGGATAGCCGTCGAGCGAACTGCCGTTGAACGCCTTCTCGCCGCTGCCTTCGCGGCGCGATTCGGTCAGCGTGTACGCGCCCGACACCTTCAGCGTGCGCGACAGGCGCGTGCCCGCGCCGATCTCGAGCCCGTACAGCTTGACCCGGTCGATGTTGTCGTACACATAGATGTTGCGGCCCGGCGAGCGCGGATCGGGCATGCCCGTGTCGTAGCTCGCCACCTTGTTCTTGAACAGATTGTTGAACAGCGTCAGGCCCGCGTACGTGTCGCCCAGGTCGTAGCGCACGCCGAGCTCCTCGGTCAGGCTCGTCTCCGGCTTGAGATCCGGATTGCCGCACAGCGTGCCGGGCGTCGCGCCCGCCGCGCCGCCCGACGTCATGCAGTAGCCGGCCGTGCTCTGGCGCAGCGACGGCGGCCGGAACCCGGTCGATACGCCGCCGCGCACCGTCCACGCGTGGCTGAGCTGGTACACGCCGTAGATGCGCGGGCTCACGTGGCTGCCGTAGCGGTCGTCGTGATCGAGTCGCACGCCGGTCGTCAGCGTGAAGCGGTCGTTGAAGAAGTAGTCGTTCTCGCCGAACAGCGCCCACGCGTTGCGTGTGACGCGATCCGCATTGGCCCCATGCCCTTTCGGCACCGCGTCCTGCACGCTGACGCCCGACAGCCGCGACCAGATGTGCTGGCCGCCCACGGTCAGGATGTTGCGCTCGCCCCACCACGGCATTGCGGCCTTGGCTTCGAGGATCGTGTCGGTCAGCGCGGGCTTCACCGGCGAACGCCCGGCCGGCGTCCACTGGTCCTGCACGCCGCGCTCGCCGTACAGCGATACCGTCGTGTCGCCGAAGCCCCAACGGCCGTCGTGCGTGACGCCCCAGTAATCGCGGACATGACGCGTCTCCGTGAGCGCGGTGGCCGCCGTGCGCGGCGTAAGCGGCGCGGCGCTCTTGCCCGGCGTGCTGAGATAGGTGAGCTGCTCGCGCCCGATATTGACGCTCACGTCCTGGTTGCTCGCGGGTTTCGCGGACAGTTTCACATCGAAGCTGCCGATCCGCTGCCCGTTCGCCCCACCCGTTCCACTGTTCGGGTAGTAGATGTCGTCTTCGCCGCGATGCAGGAGACGCCCCGACGCCTGCAGCCCGAGCACGTCGGATTTCAGCGGGCCGCCGAGCCAGAAGTCGACGCTCTGCGTGTCGCCCTGGTTCGATTCGAGCTGCCACACGCTGCCGGCCGTGATCGTGCCGCCCCAGCGCTTCGGCACCTTGCGCGTGATCACGTTGATCACGCCGCCCATCGCGTCGGCGCCGTACAGCGACGACATCGGCCCGCGCACGACCTCGATCCGCTCGATCGCGGATAGCGGCGGCATCAGGTTCGACTGCACGCCGGCCGTGCCGCGGTTCATCGTTTCACGCGTGTTCTGGCGGCGGCCGTCGACGAGGATCAGCGTGTACTCGCCCGGCATCCCGCGAATCGAGATGTCCTGGTCGTTCGGCGACGCACCGACGACGCTCACGCCCTCGACGTTGGCGACGATCTCGGCGACCGACGTATACGGCTTCGCCTCGATGTCTTCCCGGCTGATTACCGAAATGCTCGCGGGCGCCTCGCGGATCGCCTGCTCGCGGCGGCTCGCCGTGACGACGATCTCCTTCAGCGAGGCCGGATCGGCGACTGCCTCCGGCGGCGCGGATTCGACCGGTTTGGCCGGTTTGGCCGGGTCATCCGGTTTGGCGGCGACGGACGACGCGGCGGCGGGTTCCGCCGCCCGGCCAGGCGTCTGCGCCCACGCGCACGACACGCCCATCAGATACAGGCCGGCAACGACGACCGGCTTCAATGCAAAGCTTGCAGCTTGACTCGACATGGTGGCGCCTTCTACGTTTCATAATGCTATTGATTCTCATTTGCATTATGAAACATGCAAGCAACCGAAATCTTTGCGTCAGCATCGAACTCGTTTGAGCGCCGCCGCCGGCTGCCGTCAGCGACGGTCGCTGCGTCGCGCGAGCGTCGGCGTGACGCCGAAGCGGCGCTTGTAGGCCGTCGCGAAGTTCGCGGCGCTCGTGTAGCCGGCCAGCGCCGCGGCCTGCTTGACGCTCACCGCATCGCGCTCGAGCGCAAGCCGTGCGCGCTGCAGATGATGCTCGCGGACGAAGTCGAACACGGTCGTGCCATAGGCCGCGCGGAACTGGCGCTGCATCGCGTTCGCGCTCATCCCGGCATGCCGCGCGATGTCGTCGAGCGACAGTTCCTGCGCCGCGTCGCTCGCGAGGAACGCGCGCAACTCGGCCATCCGCCGATAGTCGCGCGAGCCGAGCGACGCGTCCGACGCCTGCGCCGCACCGGTCTCGAGCGGCGTGAAGGCCTCGGCGAGCAGTTCGAGCACGCGACTCTCCAGATAGATTGCCTGCAGCATCGGCTGATAGGCAGGCGGCCGCACGATCTGTTCGGCGAGCGCCGTCGCACGCGGCGTCGGCTGCCAGAAGCGGATCGCGAGATGCGCGGACAGCATCGCGTCGAGCCGTTCCGGCAGGACGCCGCGGCTGGCTGCCTGCAGATGGCCGAGCCATTCGCCCGACATCGCGAGGCTCAGCCGCCGCGCGTAACCGCCCTTGCTGAGCCGCCTGCGGAACGTGTCCGGCTCGACCGCGTTGAGCAGGAACGACTGCATCCGCACCGCGGGCCGCGCGGCTTCGCAATCCGTACGGCCGGTGCGGCGCCCGTCCGTCGTCAGCACCACGCGCCGGTCACCGTACGACACGTCGAGCGCGCCCTCGAGCAGCAGCACGAGATGCAGGCCCGGCGAACACTGCCCCGACATCACGGCGTCGAATTCATCAGTGGCGTCGTCCGAATGGATCCGCAGCCCGGGCCGCACCTCGCGGATCCGCGCGACGTGCGCGTCGTGTCGATAGCGATCGGAATGGGAAGCGGCTGGCGTCAGCGCTGTCATGTCGTCATACCCCGCGCACAGGCCTCTTGCGCCCGCGCAAACTATTTTGGTGTTCGATCAAATGGCCGATGCCCCTGTCATGGCTTCGGCTCGGCTACAATCAAATGAGAATTGTTCTCATTTATATCGTATCGGGAGTCGCGTGAAAAAAACAAGCGGAATATGGGCCATGCTGGGCGTATGGCTGTGCGGCTGGCTCGTGATGCATGCCGCGCAGGCGGACACGACGACCGTCACCGACCTGGCCGGGCGGCAGGTCCGGATTCCCGCGCGCGTCGAGCGCGTGCTGCTCGGCGAGGGCCGCCTGCTGCCGGCGCTGGCGGTGGTCGACGGTGACGATCCGACGCGCCGCCTTGTCGGCATGATGGGTGATTTCGAGCAGCTCGATCCCGCGAGCTACGCGCAATGGCTCGCGCGCTTCCCGCACCTGAAGGACGTGCCGCGCATCGGACGCTCGCAGTCCGGCAGCTTCAGCGACGAGCGCGCGCTCGCGCTGCGTCCGCAGATAGCGATCTTCGGGCTCGGCGGCGGCCACGGCCCCGGCGAGCGCGATCGCGAAACGCTCGCGCGGCTCGAGGCGGCCGGCGTCGCGATCGTGTTCGTCGACTTCCGGCACGACCCGCTCGCCAACACGCCGCGCAGCATCGCGCTGCTCGGCCAGGTGCTCGGCTCGCCGCAGCGCGCGACGGAATTCAACGCGTACTGGCAGCAGCAGCTCGACCTCGTCCGCACGCGGCTCGCGACCGCGCGCCCGGCCGCGCCGAGCGTGTTCCTCGAAAGCCGCGTCGGCCTGTCGGGCGACTGCTGCGACACGATGACCGGCATGATGGGCCGCCTGCTCGACGCCGCTGGCGGCAACAACGTCGCGAAAGGCCGCGTGCCCGGCGAGCACGGCACGCTGAACCCCGAATACCTGCTGAGCCGCCAGCCCGATTTCTACATCGGCACCGCGATCGGCTCGCTCCAGACGCTGCAAAGCGCGCCACAACGCATCGCGCTCGGCGCCGGTGTGCCGCACGACGCCGCCGTCCGTTCGCTCGACCGGTCGCTGAAGCGGCCGCAGCTCACACCGCTGCGCGCGGTCCGCGAGCGGCGCGCGTATGCGATCTGGCATCACTTCTATAATTCGCCGTTCAACGTCGTCGCCGTGCAGGCGATGGCCAAGTGGCTGCATCCGGCATTGTTCGCCGATCTCGATCCGCGCGCCACGTTCGATACGATGGTCCGACGCTTCCAGCCCGTTCCGCTGCAAGGCGAATACTGGGTACAGGAAGGGTCCTGACATGCGGATGCCCGTTTCCTCCATGCGCCGCTCCCTGCTCGTCTCCGGATTGGCCGGTCCGCTCGTCGGCCGGCTCGCGCCCGCGCGCGCCGCCGATGCGCCTGCCTGGCCCGGCCTCGAAGCCGCACTGCCGGTCGTCGTGCCGAACAGCCGCCAGTTCGACGTGACGATCGCCGGCCGCACGCGGCGTCTGTTCGTCGCGCTGCCGGCCGAGCGTACTGACTCGGCGCCCCATCCGGTGCTCACCGTGCTCGACGGCAATGCGCTATTCCCGCTCGCGGCGCAGCTCGTCCGCAATCTCCGCTCTCGGCCGGACGGCGCGCGCGACGCCGAGGCCGTCGTGATCGGCATCGGCTATCCGGTCGACGGGCCCTACGACATGGCCGCGCGTGCGGACGACTACACGCTCGCGCCGTTGCCGAACGGCCGCGGCGTTGTCGCGGACCGCTTTCTCGACTTCATCGAGCACGACGTACAGCCGTGGCTCGCCCGCCAGTTGCCGGTCGATCCCGAGCGACAGACGCTGTTCGGCCACTCGTACGGCGGCCTGCTGACGCTGTACGCGATGCTCACGCGCGCGCACCTGTTTCGGCGCTACGTGGCCGCGAGCCCGTCGATCTGGTGGGGCGAGCGCGCGCTGCTGCCCTATGCCGACCGATTCGCCGCGCAAACCGCCCCGCTCGCACCACCGCTGCGCGTCCTCGTGACCGCAGGCGGCCTCGAGGAAGGTGCATCGAACCACGACGCCGAACGGATGCGCCGCCAGCAGGCACGCAAGCAGGTCGGCTCCGCCCGCGACTTCGTCGCGCGCGTGGGCGGCCGGCCAGGGCTCGACGCCGCGTTCCGGCTGATCGACGGCGAGGATCATGGCGGTGTCGTGCTGCCGAGCCTCGCGCTTGCGTCACGTGTGGTTGTCGAGCCCGCGTCCGGAGCCGTCGCATGAGCACGACGACACCCGTTTCGCCTCCGTCGCTGCGGCTCCGCTACCGCGCGGTCGCCGCGCGGCGTGTCGGTGCGCTGGCCGCACTCGCATGCGTGCTCTTCGTACTGCTCGTCGTCGACGTCTCGACCGGCCCGTCGCCGTTTCCGGTCGCCGACCTGGTCGGCGGCCTGTTCCGGCCCGACGGGCTGCCGCTCGAACAGCGCGTGATCCTGTGGGACGTACGCCTGCCGTATGCACTGATGGCCGTGCTCGTCGGCGCGTCGCTCGGGTTCGCCGGCGCCGAAATGCAGACCGTCCTGAACAATCCGCTCGCGAGCCCGTTCACGCTCGGCATGTCGGCCGCCGCGAGCGTCGGCGCGTCGCTCGTCGTGATTTCCGGCTGGCACCTGGTGCTGTGGAACGAGAACGTCGCGCTGTCGCTCGGCGCGTTCGCGTGCGCGAGCGTCGCGACGCTGCTGATCGTCTGGCTCGCGTGGCGCCACGGCGCGACGACCGAAACCGTCGTGCTGTTCGGCATCGGCCTGATGTTCAGCTTCGAAGCCCTGCTGTGGCTGCTGCAGTTCATCGCCGATGCGAATGCGCTGCAGCAGATCGTGTTCTGGAGCATGGGCAGCCTGGCGCGCGCGACCTGGGGCAAGATCGCGCTGCTGACCTGCGTGTTCGCTGCCTGCACGCTGTGGGCCAGCGTCGACGTGGCGTCGTTGACGGCGCTGCGCGTCGGCGACGAGCAAGCGCGCAGCATGGGCATCGCGGTCGAACGGCTGCGGCTCGTCGCGCTTGCGCGCATCAGCCTGCTGTCCGCGACGGCGCTGTCGTTCGTCGGCACGATCGGCTTCGTCGGGCTCGTCGGGCCGCACGTCGCGCGGCTGCTGGTCGGCGATGAACATCGCTATTACCTGCCGGGCGCGGCGCTCGCGGGCGCGATCATGCTGGCCGGCGCGTCCGTGCTCAGCAAGACGCTGATCCCCGGCGTGACGCTGCCGATCGGCATCATCACCGCGCTGGTCGGCGTGCCGCTGTTCATGCTGCTCGTCAGCCGGCGCAGGAGGCTCGATGGCTGAGCCGATGCTGCATCTCGACGCGCTGTCCGTCCGCTATGGCGCCCGGGTCGTGCTCGACGGGCTGTCGCTCGCGCCGGTCGAGCCTGGCACGACGATCGGGCTGCTCGGGCCGAACGGGGTCGGCAAGTCGACGCTGCTGCGCGCACTGGCGCGGCTCGCGTCCGCCACCGGTCGCGCGGCATTCGGCAGCTTCGACCTGCTGTGCGGGTCGCGCCGCGAACACACGCGGCAGGTCGGCTATCTGCCGCAGACCTTGCCGCAACCGTCGTCGCTGCTCGTGTACGAAGCCGTGCGCAGCGCGTTGCGCGCCACCTGCGGCGGCCTGTCCGACGCGACGAGCGACCGGCGTTTGCAACAAGTGTTCACGCGGCTGCGGCTGCACCCGCTGGCGATGTTGCCGCTCGACCGGTTGTCGGGCGGCCAGCGACAGATGGTCGGGCTCGCGCAGGTGCTCGTGCGCGACACGCCGCTGCTGCTGCTCGACGAACCGACCAGCGCACTCGACCTGCGCTGGCAATTGCTCGCGCTGGAGGCGGTCGGCGATGCGGCCCGCCGACGCGGCGCGATCGTGCTGGTCGCGATGCACGACCTGAATCTCGCGTCGCGTTTCTGCGACCGGCTCATGCTGCTGAGTGCCGACGGACTCGTCGCCGACGGCTCGCCAGCGGACGTACTGACGCCGCCGAACCTGCGGCACGCGTATCGCGTCGATGCGCGGGTCGAGCGCACGGCGTCGGGCGATTACGTCGCGCTGGCGGAGCACGCGATTCCGGACGAGCCGGTGCTTGCTTGCGACGCTTGAACGATTCGACGCTTGAACGCAGGCGGTTTCCCCCGGCCGTGTCGCGCACGACACGGCCGCATTCGTGTTTCGGCTCCTCCGGTCACGTGCCCCCGCTTCCTCGCGCAAGCGCATCCGATGCTGCCGACGCGGGAAAATACCGCATCGCGTAGTGGTGCAGGCTGGCTCACCCGTTCGGCATCCGGCGCTGTCGCCCGTGCGCCCTGCTCGCGGAAACTCGCGCGGGTGCCGTCGATGCGAACGCCGTGATGCCGGCCCTGACCGAACAGCCATCCGCCGGATTGCGTTATCGTTCAGGTTCCACTCACACGGCACACCCCACACGCGATGTCCGTTCGCCTCAGTTTCGACGACGGCCCGGGTCCCTCGACACCGCCCTTGCTCGACGTCCTGCGCGCCGCTTCGTGCAAGGCGACCTTCTTCCTGCTCGGCAAGAACCTGGCGGGCGCGCTCGACGTCGCGGCGAGAATGGCGCGCGAAGGCCATCGGCTCGGCAATCACACGCATTCGCACGCGAGGCCGGGCGCGCTGGCGGACGATGTGCTGATCGACGAGATCGAGACGACCGACGCGCTGATTCGCGAAGCCTATCGCCTGGCCCGCGTTCCCGCACCGGACGCGATCCCGCTGCGCCTGCCTTACGGGCTGGTGCCGCAGGACAATCGCGCCGGCGTACTTGCTCGGCTGCGGCGCGAACACACGGGCTGGACCGCAATCCTCGACGATTGGCAGCGCCCGGCGCCGTCGCCCGAGGCACTGTTCGACGCAATGCGCGCGCATGTCGCCGACAGCGCGGCACGGCATCGCGACGTGCTGTTCTGCATGCACGACGGATCGCGGCATGGCGAAGCGCGGCCCAACACGGTCGAAGCCGTGCGCCTGTTCCTGAATCGACAGGATTGACGCAACGGCCGGCTAGCGTCCAGGCGCCGCGCCGTCCAGCAGTTGCCGCCAGCCGCCGAGAAACCCGATGCCGGGCCCCGGCATCCACAGGCCGCGCTGCGCGGCTTCCAGATGGATCAGCGTCTGGTCCACGCAGAACAGCGACATCAACGCAGCGCGGTTCGCGCGCATCCAGTCCGGCGCAGCATCGGCCCGCGTCGCCGCATAGGCTTGCAGGCAAGCCTCCCATCGCTGCCCATCGAACACGAAGCGATCGTCCCTGCCCGCATCGCGCGACAGCGCGAACAGCGCAAAGGCCGCCTCGAGCCATTGCGCGCCCTGCCCGACATCGTCGAAATCGAGCACGCCGCTCACCGCACGCCCCACGTACAGCAGGTTGCCCGCGTGATAGTCGCCGTGCAGCCAATGCACCGGCCCCGTCAGCCAGCGGGACGCGGCGGCGAGATGCGCGCCGATCCGCCGGATCATCGTGTCGTAATCGCCGCTCAACTCGCCCGGCAACGACGGCACCGCGCGTGCCGATACGCGCGCATGGCGCGCCGACAGCCACGCCAGCGGCGCCGATGCGCTCGCCGGTATCGCCGCCAGCGCCGCATGCAGATGCGCGAGCGCGCGCATCGCATCGATCGCACCCGCTTGCGCATCGTCGGGCAGGCCGGGGTCGCCGTCGATATGCTCGAACAGGTGCAGCCAGCTTCCATCGGGCACCTGCACCCCGGACTGCGCATCCACGGTCGGCCGCAGTCGCGGCAGCGCGGGCAGCATCGGCGCCGTGCGCGAACGGCCGAGATCGCCGAGTATCGACGCCTCGCGATGCACCTGCTCGACCGGCTTGCCGGACCACGACACGCGCAGCACCACGCGCTCCGAATCGCACTCGACGAGATACGTTTTGTTAGTATGACCCGACGACAGCGCCTGCAGGCGCGCCGGCCCGAGGTTCCAGTGCCGGCGAAGCCAGGGTTCCAGCGTTTTCACGTCACTCCTACTCGTTGCATTGACCATGTCAGAGCGTCCTTCGGCCCGCATGCGGGACATCAACATCGAATGGCTGACGCGCGCTGCCGAATTCGACCATCTGTTCCAGACGCGCTGGCTCGGCGAGCGCTTCTTCCATCTGCCCGGCGACATGCTCGCGCTCCAGGAACTGATCTGGCGCGAGCGCCCCGACTGCATCGTGCAGACCGGCATCGCGGCAGGCGGCGGCGTCGTGTTCTCCGCGTCGATGCTGGAACTGAACGGCGATCGCGGCCGCGTCGTCGCGATCGAACCGCGCCTGCGCGACGAGGTCAGGCAGCGCCTGCAATCGCACCGGCTCGCCCATCGCATGGTGCTGATCGAAGGCGAATCGTGCGCGGCCGACACGCTCGCGTCGGTGCGCGAACAGATCGGCGACGGCGCGCGCGTGATGGCGATCCTCGATCTCACGCATACGCACGCGCACGTGCTGCGCGAACTCGAATGCTATGCATCCCTCGTGACGCCCGGCAGCTACGCGATCGTGATGGACACCATCATGGAATATCTGCCGCCATCGATGTTCGACGGCAAGCCGTACGGCAAAGGCAACAACCCGGCGACGGCCGTGCGCGAATTTCTCGCCCGCGACGACCGGTTCGAGGTCGACGAGGACATCGAGGACCGCGTGCTCATGACGCTGTCGCCAGGCGGCTTCCTGAAGCGAGTGCGCTGATCAGCCGGGCGGCCTGCGCCGAGCCGTCGCGCGCGTAGCTCGCACGGATGCGCGCCGCGTGCTCGCGCAGCGAGCCGGGACGCAACAGGCGTTCGAGCGCATCGGTAATGCTCGCGACGCCGGCCTGCTGCAGATCCAGCACGCACCCGGCGCCGGCCCGTTCGACGAAGTGCGCCGAATGAAACTGGTCGTTGCAGAACGGCGACAGCAGCATCGGCACGCCGCACGCGAGCGACTCCATCACCGAATTCGCGCCGCCGTGGCTGACGAACGCGTGCGTGCGCCGCAGCAGCGCCAGTTGCGGCACATAACGCACTGCGACGACGCGCTCGTCACCAGCCGGCAGCAGATCCGAATCGACCAGTTCGCCCACCGACAGCACCAGTTGCGCCGACGTCGCGCGCGTCGCTTCGATGACCTTCGCAAATACGTCCGGGTGGTAGTAAAGCTGGCTGCCGAGCGACATGTAGACGAGCGGGCGATCCGCGTCGAGGCGCTCCCACGGGAACGGCGCCTCGTCGCCGCGCGGGCCGGACGGCAGCGCGGGGCCGACCAGCTCGACACCCGGCGGCGGCGCGCCGACCAGCGCGTCGGTCGTAAACGCGAGCGTCAGATGCGGCGACAGGATGTCGCAACCGCGAAAACGCGCGTCGAGACCGTAGCGCGCGAACAGGCGCGTGCGTTCCGGCGCGAGCCAGCGCACCGTGCGCAGCAGTTCCGAATCGAGATCGTCCGGCAGCACCGGATTCAGCGAATTGGACATCGAGACCCACGGTAGCCCTTCCAGCTCGGCGGCGATCGCCGCCGCATAGAGCAGCGGATCGATCACGACCACGTCGGGCTGCCATTCGCGCAGCACCGCGCGGATGCCGTCCACCTGCGCGGGCGCGAGATCGATCAGCAGCGTGCGGATCCAGTGCCGCAGCCAGTCGGCATCGCGAATGTTCGCGGCGAAGCTCGCGCCGCGCGACAGGTCGTGGCGCTCGGGCGTCTCGCGCGGCCCGACGAACGCGAAGTCGCCGGCGCCATCGAGCTGCGCGCTGATGTCGGCCGGCGCGTAGAACGCGACGTCGCAGCCGGCGGCGCGCAGATGCTGGGCCGGGCCGATGCACGGATTGACGTGCCCTTTTTCGGGCACCACGCAGAACAGGATGCGTTTCATGAGCGACTCAGGTTGGGCGATGCACGGCATCGAAGTGGTCGAGATGATCGAGGATCAGCGTCAGCGTCGCCCACAGCACGCGTTCGGTATCCGCCTGCAGCGTGGGCGCGGCGAGACCGAGCGTGTCGGCCAGCGCGTGCGTACGGTCGCGATCGAGCAGTTTCGTGAGGTCCATCGCCGGCGCGAGCCGCCCGCGCTTGGGGCCGTGCACGAGCCGGTCCGGCAGATTCAGGCGCGCACCGAGATCGCGCAGGCACTGCTTGTTCGGGTCGCGCTCGATGCTCGTCAGATGCGCGACGACGGCGGCGTCGACAAACGGCGGATGCAGGTCGACCGACGCCGCATCGAACAACGCATGGCACAGCGGCAGATAGTTGGCCGACCGGTCGCGGCGCAGCACCTGGTCCGCACCGTCGCCGGTGATGGCCACCTCGATGCCGTCCGCGGCCATCGCCTCGGCCAGCAGCAGCTTCGCGACCGGATGCAGGTTGAACATCGGCTCCTCGACCGCATGGGTCGTTCTCGGCAGCGCGGCCACGAAATCGGCCTCGTTCGCGCACACGATCTTCACCGTCGCCTTCATCTGCGCGGCCAGTTCGAGTGCGGCATCCCGTTCGCAATAGTCCGGCATGTCGGTCGCGAGGATGTAGGACGTCACGTGCCGCTGCGCGCCGAGTTCGCGCAGCAACGCGAGCAGCAGCGCCGAATCGAGCCCGCCGCTCAGCGCCAGCGCGACGCGCTTGCCGCTGTCGAGCGCGCGTTGCAGCGATGCGCGCAGCACGGTTTCCAGATCGCCGCGCTGCGGCCGCTCGGGCGCCGGCTGCACCGCCAGCCCTTGCGGCGAACGGATCAGCGCATGGCCGGGCGGCACCGCCAGCACGTCGCGCAGCACGGTGCGACTGATGGGACGCTCGCCGCTCAGGTAGCCCGCGATGGCGGCCGTGTCCGGCGCGCCGGCCGGTTGCCCCGAAGCATGCAGGACGGCCCGGATGCCGGACGCCGATACGCCGCTGCGCGGATGGTAGTGCAGACGATCGAAACCGAACAGGTCGCGCGTGCCGACGATCATGGATAACGAGCCTTCAGGGTGTCCACTTCAATGCGTTTGAGGATGCGATGCGGCGCCACCGGCGCGCTGCCGCCCTGACAATGCAGGCACGCTTCGAGCGGCGCCTCGCGTTGCAGATAGGCGAGCATCGCGTCGAGCATGCCTGCGTCGTCGCGCAACGGCAGGCCGTCGGATTGAAAATCCTTCTCGCCCTTGTACAGCGTATGGAAATGCGCGGGACGCGTGCACGTGTAGAACATGCCGTCGCGAATCATATGGCAGCGCTCGCGGATCCAGCAATCGCGATAGAGGCGCTGTGCGTCGTCGCGATCCGTGCCGGGCTGCGCGCGATTCATCGTCGTGAACACGTCCTGCACCTTCCAGTTCAGGCGCACGTTAAAGCGCGCGGCCTGGTGCTCGACATGCGCGATCAGGTTTGGCGAAAGCGACGGCTTCGGGTAGCGCGAGATCGTCAGCGCATCCACCGACTGCCAGAACGCGTCCGGCATCTCGCCGAGCTTCAGGCCGTTTGTCGTGACGGAGATCACGGGCGCGATGCCCGTGGCGCGCACGCGTTCGATCAGCTCGACGAGCGCCGGATGCAGCAGCGGTTCGCCGCCGACCAGCTTGAACATGCGCGGGCTCAAGACCTTCGCGGCCATGCGCAGATCGGCCTCGAGCGAATCGGGGCTCGCATGCCACTCGGGCAGGAGCGGCGACAGCGAGCAGCATTCCGCGCAGGTCAGGTTGCAGTGATCGACGATATGCGCTTCCAGCGAGCGCGTCCGGACGCGCCCGTCTTCGACGCGGTAATCGCGATCCAGCGGCGGCGGGAAGACATGTTGTCGCTCGCCGGATGGCAGCGGGTTCGTGGTCCGGTTCGGATTCGCATTCACTTCAGTTTCCTGCTTCCACGCAACGAGAAAAGAAATCGACGAGACGGCCGCGCGCGTCCACCATCGCGGACGCCATCGTCACCGCCCCGTTCAGGTGAGCGGCGAAGCGCGACGGATCGTCGAGCCAGCCTTGCACGACCCACAGCTTGAGCGCGTGCTGCAGACACGCGGCATCGACGGCCCATGCGATGCGCGCGGGATCCACCGGCCGGCCCCGCCGGTACGCGCGCACGAAGGCTTCCGCCAGGTGCGGCGCCTCCAGCGGCAGATGATTCAGGCAACGCACCAGCTCGTATTCGCGCGGCGCGCCGATCGACGCTTCCCAGTCGAGGATGAGCGGCGGCGGCGTGCCCACGTCCGCGAACAGATAGTTGAACTGGTTGTAGTCGTTGTGGATCGGGTGCTGCGGATCGTCGGCGGGAAACGCTTCGACGCTGCCCGGATAGTAGCGGTCGATCATGCGCAGCGCGAGTTCGACATAGCGGTGCAGGTTCGCGGCGCCGTCGTCCGAGCGCGAGCGAGCCAGCGCGTCCAGCAGGCTGCGGCGCACCGTGTCCGCGTCGATCGCGGTCAGCCGCTCGCGGATCGTGTCGAGCGACGGCAGATGAAGTCGCTCGAGGCTCAAATGCAACGCTGCCAGACTCGCGCCAAGTGCCTCCCACTCGGCAGGCGAAAACGTATCGTAGGTTCTGAACTGCCCCGCTTCCCAGCGCGTCACCATTGCGTGCACGCCTGTGCCCGTCCACAGCGGTTCGCCGGCCGTCGTGCGTTTCAGTGTCTGTACACGGAAGCGCGCATCGCCGTGCGTCTCGAAATGCGCAAGGAGAGCGGCTTCCTTGGCCGCGCGCGCATGATGCTCCTGCGCATAGAGCTTGACCGCCACGCCGCCGCCGTCGGTCGGCAGATGCCACACGCGTTCGCCGACCTGCCGCGGCGGCCCGCTTTGGCCGAGCGCGTAGGCATCGCGGATTTCGTCGAAGGTGACGGCGGGCTGGTCCATTCAGATGTGCTCGGCCGGCCCGTACCGATATGGATGGCCGCTCAGGAACGTGTTGTGGCCGACGTAGCGCAGCTTGTACATCGCCGGCCGGAACAGCACCGAAGGAGCGTTGTTCGCGATGCCGAGCAGCGGGTACAGGTCCTGCCGCACGAAGAATGCGTTGTTGCCCATGTCGTCGCAGCAGACGAGCTCATAGCCCTTCTGCCTGCCGAGATGAACGAGCGATTCGAGGCTCGCGCCGTAATAGGTCGAGCCGTCCCATTCGTGGTCCGGATTGAAGCACATGACCCAGCGTTCGGGCGGCGTGTAGTACGGGTTGTATTCGATCACGACGATGCGCGGCTGAAACGCTTGCAGGCCGCGCCACACCCAGTAGTCATTGCCGTCGATATCGATCGACAGCAGGTCGAAGTCGGCCGGTGTGTTCGCATCGGCGAGCAACTGGTCGATCGTGTCGGGCTGGACGCGGTCGTGGTGCAGGCGCACACGCTCCGCACCCGCGTAGTGGGCGGCAAGCTTGCCGAAGCGGTACGCGCTGCCTTCCACGAGCACGCCCGCCCAATCCTGTTCGCGCAGCAGCCGCGCGGTGTTGCTGTTGCGCAGGCCGTCGCTCGCGCCGATATCGACGCAGAAGCGATTCGCAGGCGTGATCCGCTCCATCAGCCGCGCCAGGATGCTTTCCTCGGTGCCCTGCGCGTACAGGCTTGGCGCAAGGCCGGACAGGTCGAGCGGGAGAGGATGATCCTGCATCGAGGGGTGGCTCCGGGTCGGGATTGGGAATAGGGATTGGCGTTCGGTGGGTAATTTACCCGAAGTCGATCAGCGGGAGGAAACTGGAACGCACGACGGTATCGGGCTTGGCCGCGGGCGGAAAGAAAAAGCCCACTTCGACGAGGCTGCCGATGCGGGCCTGATGCATTTCCGTTGGTTTCGCTCCATGCGCCGCGCTTCGTACTGTCCAGCCCCGGCACACGAACGGAGGGCTCCACAGCCGCCAAGCAGTGACAATTTTTCCCAGTCGCATCCGTACCTTGTCAATGAAGCGGCCGTGTCGTCGCAACGGTCGAACGGCTGAACGGTTGCGATAGAAGCGCTATCAGCGCCTCCAACTTTTGCGCATGACGCCCACACATCGGCGTACCGTGCAGCCGTGTGAATTCGCGATTACATGCCCCACACAGGAAGCGCGGAATTCGGTGACCGCTCAAGGCGTTTCGGTATCCACGGATACCAACGTGCGCTGAGCCGCAATGAAAGCACGGCGGGCGTGGCTCAGAATTCGGCGACAGCGACGCATCGACATGCCGCCGCAAAAAAGCGGTAAGCTCGCGATCTTCCTGCATCGGTTGCTGTCGTGAACTCGTCATAGGTAAACGAAACTTACCCGGCAGGATCGGGACTCACATCTTGGCACTTTGGCGCGGCCTTGATGCCGACCGGCTCCGTCTGAACGTGCTCACCTACGACAGATAGCCTCCGAACGTTGAGTTGGAGACTATTCGATGAATTGCTTGCGAACGCTTCGTAATCTTTGCCAGCCAGAGGAACGAAAGTACGCGCAATGTGCTGAAACCGACTTCTAAAAACGAAGCCGTTAAAATCAGGCAACGAGTCACCACCGTATTCGACCGAAATCGTCAGTGGCTCGTTGGCTTTGATCACATACTCGTCATAGTACCGATACGCGTCCTCTGGAACGGGCATCCCAATCGTCGTGTTGGCGAGATGTAGCGTGCGTAGTTTAGCCACTGCCATTCCGCCGCCGCCGAAACCGAGTACACCTTTCTTCGGTTCGCATGTCGTGTTGAAGAAGAAGTGCGTGGATGCGCCAAAATAAACGCGAATCCTCGCATCCGTTGCACGATCGTAGGCGGCGCTGTGCGTGTTGTGCGACGCACAGCCAGCCAACAATGTGCCGAGTGCGAAGACCATCAACGTATTTTTAAACATCACTGAATTCTATCTTCGATAATTTCAGAACTGCGCTGTAACCTGAAATCCGACCGCGACACGCGCAGTCGGGAATCCGGACGGCTTGTCGACAACGCCCATCATTTGCACGACAGCACCACGATACCGCCTATCCCCTGTGTATTCGGCAGCGCGGACGAGTAGCCAACTGCGACTAAAGGCTGCATCGCATCGTGCCCAACGACAACCGGCTGAACGGACATCTGTCCGACAGTCGCCGAGGCAGCGTTCAACGATGCCTTGGAGAATGTCAGCGTGTATTGCGCATTCGCCATATTGATCGACAGGTTCAGGTTATTGAGCGTGCGCGCGGCAAGATCGAGCGTGGCCGTACTTGTGCCGAGCGTGCCAGACGAAGTGCCGTCGCTGGTCGTGACCGTGTCGGCCAGCATCTGCGTGCATGCAAGCGTGCCGCTCGTCCCCGACAACGATAACGGCGTGCCGACCGCATAGTGAACGCCCTGGGTATTGGTATAGGTATTGCCGTCCGTATCCATCGCCTGGTTCCATCGGCCGATCGCAACGTCGGTGCCGATGCTCTGAATCTCCGTCACGGCGCCATGATCGAGCCCGAGGCAATCCGTTGCCGCCGCCGACGATGCGAGCGTCGTGAACGCTCCGCTTACCTGCTGCACCAGACTGGACGCAGGCGCGTTCGGCGCAGTCATGTTCCGGTTCTTCGAGTACGCGCTCGGCAAGCTCGGCACGACGACTACCGACAGTTGACCGTTGTTCGCCGCGACCAGAGAAGCGGAACCCGAATAGGTAAAGTTGCCATTCGGCCGACATGCCGCCTGAGCCGCAGGCGGCTGCGTTGAGGAAACCGGTGGCGGTGAGGTCGGCAATGTCGTGGTCGGCGTCCCGGCCGCGTTACCGCTCGACGGACTATTTCCCGAATTGACGGTTCCGGCGCTATCCCCGCCGCATGCGGTCAGTAGCATCGCAGTACTCATCACACCCGCCAACCAAACTCGTCGTCCTTGCATGATTTACGTTGTTTTGTCGTTGTAGAAAAAATACAGCAGCCGATGCTACTGAGCAAAGTGTTCAACCTCGTGGAGCAGTCAGATACGAAATGATCAAAACTGCGCTGTAATCTGAAATCCGACCGTGACGCGCGCAGTCGGGAATCCGGACGGCTTGTAGACTGGGGTTCCTGCGAACAGGTCGTAGCCATAGCCGCCGAAGCGCGTTGCTACACTGCCCTTAACGCCGATCACAGCACCGGCCAACTGCGTCCCGACCAACGCCACCGGTTGAGATCCCCATACACGTCCGTAGTCGAGGCCCGCGTAGACCGCCTGCCCTGTCTGCCCGATAGGCATCTGCAATTCGTTGCGCCAGTAGAAGCCGCGCGCCGCCGCCAGCATCGTTTCGCCGTCGAAACCGCGGACCGTGTAACGGCTGCCGATCGTCAGGTCGTCAATGTAGTACAACGTGTTGCCGGTGTATTGGCCGTGAAAGGTCGTGACGTAGCGGAACGGCTGTTGCGCGATCGCGAACGGCACCGACAGGTTCGCATCCAGCACGGCCATTTTGTAGCGGTACGTCGGACCACCACCCGTTGCCAATACATCATCCTGTGCGCCAAACGTGCCGATACCTTGCCTGTACGCAAGCGTGCCATCGAACTGCGCGCCGCCGAAATAGTGGCGATCGGTCAGCCCGAATTCAACGAACGTGTTGTTGCGGCGCTGCTGCGGAATCTCAGTATCTTCGATGAAGCTCTGGCCGAAGCGACGCGACAAGCGAAAATAACCGCCCAACACGTCGTTCTGACTGCGTGCGAGCACGCGTGCCAGTTTGAAATCAATCGTCTTGGAATTTCCGCTCGCCACGAACGTCTGATTAACCCCCGCGATTTGCTGGTAGTACGTGTTCGTGTAGGCCGATAACGTCGCGGTCCAGTAGCCCCACGGAATCGAATAGAAACCGTTCCAGCCGTGCGAACCAAGGCGCTTGTCACCAAGTTCAAGGTCTTGACTCACACCCACGTTGAAAATGTCGTTCAAGCCCAACGGGTTGTCGATGCCGATCGACAGGTTGCCTTGCAGCTTACCGGTCGCGCGCGTTCCAGAGTTGTCGATCGATGCGACGACGGTCCACGGCTTGCCGCGTTTCACGTCGAGCACAACATCGCTTTCGCCCGGTTGGTCAGCAGGGACGATCTGCATCGACACGTCTTGACTCGTGACGCGCTTCATCTGCTCCAGACCTTGCTCAAGGTCGCGCAGGTTTAGTAGTTCGCCGTCGCGCGTCGGAAACGCGGTTTTCCATGTGCCACGCAGTTTTTCATCGGCGAAGCGCACGTGCCGAATCACGCCGGGAATCAGCGAGACCTTCAATATGCCAGTCGCCAAATCCTGTTCGGGCAAGAGCATGCGCGTCGTGATGTACCCGCGCGACAGAATGTCTTGCGACAATGCTTTGACGAGAACGTCCAGCCCTTGCTTGCCGATGCACTGCCCCGTGTAGTGTTCGAGCCATTCACGCGCGAACGCAAAGCGGTCCATCGGCAATGTCGACATGCCTTGCGATTTCACCGTGCCCGGCAACGAATCAGGAACGTCAAGCGTGAAGCGGTCAATCCGAAAACACGGCTGTTCGCTCGGCAACGGCGGGTATGTTTCGGCGTGTGGCACTTCCGATCGAACGGAAGGCGTGCGCAATGCTGCGTCGCGCTGCTGCGCGTCGCGTTGCTGCTGCGCTTGTCGATCCTGTTCCGCGTTCGCGCGCGCGGCGGCGGCTTGGTCAGCAGGCGTGGGGGTCTGCTGTGCATGAACCCCGAGCGACACGGAAGCCACGAATGGCAATGCCGCCAGTCGTCTAATGTTTTTCATTGTTGATCTATTCCCTGATTCCACCGAATCTACCGCTACCCAAATTCGCTGGTTTATGATTGGCGCGCGGGCTCATCCATTTCTAAGATATGCAGTTCAAATTCATGTGCTTCCACAGAGATGCTTACCGACGAAGCGAATCCATGAAGACTTCCCGCCAATTCATACGCTCTCACATCTTGGGCATCACCTATATAATTGAATGAAATCGTATCCCCCCCCAAGATATGGAGTTGCCAATCCTAGTGTAGGGCTTGATATCAAAATCAAAGCTTTTGATTTATTTGAATACCAAAACACAATGCCCTACAAAACCTTCGCCATTTCGCTTTGAAAATTGGCCCTCAACTTCTCCGAATGACCTTAGCCAGCTGTTCACGTATATGTACGCGCCCTTCCCATCAAAAAGATGAGCGCCACATTGACAATCGAACGCCGCCATGTCTTCCCAGCAATCTTTAACGATTTTCATCGTTCGTGTCCCGCTGTCGGGTTCGCGACCAGTGGAGGGAGCGATATGTCGCCCCGCTTTGAAGCAAATTCGATCCGTGTTTGTGGCAATTCAGACTTTGACGGAAACGAGATAGTCAGAACCGATTTTGCTTCGTAACTGCTCTGCAAGCCGCCCCCCTGCTCTTTGAAAACCGTCGCAGCCTCTACGCTCCTGAAGCCAGAATTTTCAGGGTCTTCCATATTCAACGCTTCGTCAAACTCACCCGCCCAATCAGCTAGTCGTCGCTTTAATCCGTCCGAAATCGACAAGGCGTTCGGATCGATATCACCATACATCTCAGGCGACATATCCCACACTGGATGACACTGGCAGTCAGCCATTACTTTCAATTCCTTCATTTCACACTCCCTCTTGGAGCCGCAATGTAAGGAGTCCATCTGCATCAGCAAGAGAAAGAAGAACGTATGGCGCGGCATCCAACAAAGCGTGTTTCACCGGCGAAAATTTGCTTATGATCCATACCTAGCCTTTTCTTTGCTCGTGCCCTTTGGATTTCAAGAGTGGATCTGCGATATTAGCCAATCAGGCGTGGAAACACGTATATCAAACGACTCAAAACCAGCCGCGCCCTCCGGGCCGATGTAGGCTCGAATCCATGTACCGAAGTTCGACACGTCATCGGGCCTAGAATCAATTTTTGTAGTCTTCGAATTCCCATTCCATCACACGGGAAATCTTCGCCGTCAAGGCAGGCCAGTCTTTTTCGTCAAGTGACGCCAGAAATTCGCCAACGTAATCAATGATGCTTTGTGGCTTATATCCATCATTGACTATCAGCATATGCCGTCCCCACGACATGTATGCGAGGTTATTTTTGAGCCAACCCGGCGTACAAATCATGAGGCGAAAATAATCGCCCCCATCGCTAACGACGCTGCCAATAACGAATGTCATCCATAGACAGAAACAGTCTTGATCTTCTGGAACGTATTCGAAGACGCCGACCGTCCCACCAAGATCAAATGATTTCACTTTTGCTTTCATTGATGCACATTCAAATGCCCATTGCTGACCATTTGTCCATTTTCGAATTGTTGGAAATTCGCCTGCACCCCGGTAATAGCGAAAGGGGAATTGCCTTTGGGTGTCGGCGGTCTGTAGGTACGAGTGCCATCCGCACTTACTAGTCCACCCGGAACATTGGTCATAGGTCGTGCGCCATCTCCTACCCAAATTTCGCCAAGTCGTTGAGCATCCGCATAAGTGCCCGTGCCGATCGAAAAGTTTCGGTTGCCAGTACCGTCGCCGTTTATCGCCTTCGCCAGTCGGGCATCTTGCGCTGCGATAGCATCAAGATTAGCCTGATTCAGTTGACTGCGTAAGCCTGACCCCGCAGCTACATTTGCCTCTCCACCAGATGTAAGGTACCCCGTCCGATTGCCGCTTGTACCCGGCAACTGCGGACCCGACGTACCCTTTCCGACACCGATGGAGGCATCACCACCGCCGCTAAACATCATCGAAGCGATTGCTGCTTGCAGTGCTTGCTTACTTCCGATGATCTCCTGTGGCGTCATCAAATTTTCGACTGCAGCTCGCTCAACGACCGCCATCCACAGCGAACTAAGGTTCAATGCCTCTTGATTCGATAGATTCCCTTGGCCCTCCAACGCGTTTAGCGCGGCAATCTGCGCATCGATGTCCGCTCGCGTAAGCGTTCCCTTCGGCTTTCTCAACGCGTCCGCTACGCTTGTCGCGGCCGTCTGCATACGCGGCGTCGTGCCTTTCACGAAATTCGTCGCGTTGTTTTCAGATTCGATCAAAGCAGCGGCTGAAGTCGCTGCCGCGTCGCCACCCAACGCAGCGGTCGTACCGGCCACAATCGACTCGATGAGCCGTTCGCGTTGTAGCTTTTCGTCGTTAGTAAGCGTCGACGCCTGAGTGCCGTTCAGGCTATCCAACAGGTTGTTCAGGACCACGCTTGCGGCCGCGCCAGCCGCGCCAGCCCCACATCTTTTACCCGCTCCCGCTGCACCGGCGCATCCGACAAGGCCCTGCAACGCAGTGCGAGCCGTTTCGCTGTCGAGCGCATCGGCAATTCCCTTAACCTGTTCAGTGGCTAGGCTCTGGAAATAATACGCCGCCGCACTTTGCACCATCGCGCCGGCCGAACCGGTAACGTTGCCGCCGGCCGCCGCTGTGATCGCAGTCAACACTCTGCGGCCAGTTCCGCCTTCCAGCCACGTTGCGTCGTCCTGAAGGGTCTGCGTCAACTGCGCGATTTTTGCAGCGTCTTGTTGATCTGCCGGTTTGGCCTTTTCTGCATCCAGAGCCTTTCGGGCGGCGTCCGCTTCTATCGCACGGTTCTGGATAAACGTCCCGGCTTCACTAATGAAGTGGCTCGTAATATCGAAACCAGCTTCAATCTTGTCTTTGTCGAAAATCGGGGCCAGTGCGCCGCCTGTGTTCGACGTATCACGATTGATGTTGGCGACTGTTTCATCGGCCGTCTTGCCGGTCAGCTCCTGCTGCTTAGCGCTATCTGTAATTGTCAGTGACCCGCCGCTAACGCCGCTGCGCGTCGTCGAACTCGCATCGCCCGAAGCACCAAGGGCAACAGGGGGCTGAGAACTCCAACCTCCCGGGCCATAGCCGGCGGAAAGACCAACCTGCGACGCGTCGTACGATGCATGGTTCTCGATATCGCTCGTCGTCAGTGTCGCTGTCGTCAGGCTGTTCGCGCCGTCTCGTACTGCCATGTCGCTACTCGCAATCACACCGCCCTTGAGGTCAGTATTGCCCTTGACGTTGACCTGGAATCCACCGTCACCCGCCTTGATGCCCGATTGCTCAGACACTGCGGCGTAGTCGCTGTGCATCTTTTGCTGGCTGAAATTGGCCGATCCGCTCGAAGTGCCGTAGCACAACGGCGGTACGCATACGCTTATCGATACGCCCGCGCTTTGTTGCTTCGAATCGTACTTGCTCGTATCTTGCAGGCTCTGAACATTCAGATTGCCGCCCACGTCGGTCACGACTTGCTTGCCGGACGCAACAGCGCCGATAAGATTCGTATCGCCGCCGGATTCCATCGTCAGCGTGTTACCCGCCGTGACGTGCGTATTCGTGTACGTCGTATCGCTTCCGTTACCGTTGCCCTTGTTGCCCGACACACCGAGCTGGAACGACAGACCGTTTTGCTGACCGACGCCAAGGGTCACGCCGATACCCGCGCTCGATCCACTGCTCTTACTATTCTGGCTGTCGGTGTTTTGCGCGGCCTCAAGGTTAATCTTGCCGTCTGCTTTCAGCAATGCGTCATTACCGGCACTGATCGTGCTGCCGATCACGTCGATATTGCTATTTTCACCTACGCCCGTTGCCGTGATGGACACGTTATGACCGGCTGCAACGGTACTGCCGACAGCGGTACTCTGTGACGCTGATGAACTGCTGTTGCTATGGCTTGTACCAAGCGACACGCTAACGCCGATATTCCCGACACCATTCCCGGTTTGCCCAATTTGATCGATGGCGTTTTTCGCGGCTAACCCTGTAGTCGCCGCCGCCAGCGCATCGAGACGTGCGTCGCCCTTCGTGCGCTGCACGTCCTTTGTCATCTGGATGCCCGTTTGGACCGCCGTAACAATCGTACCGCTCAGGCCGGCGGTAATGCCCGTTTGGCTAAACGATTGCTGTTCGCTTTGTGTTCCAGTGTCCTGCGCCGCGTCGATTTTCACGGTCTTGCCGTCAAGCTTCAGATCGTTTCCAGCATGCAACGTGCTACCGGTCACGTGCAAGTCGTTGCCGGACGTAATCGAAAGGTTGCCGTTCAACGAACCAACCATACTTCCGACGTTCGTCACGCTCGTCGCTTGCTGCGCATCGGTGGTCTTTCGCACGCCGATCGAATAACCCTGCAAGCCACCGTCAAGCTGGTTCAACGGATTCAGGCCCGAGAGGAAACCGTAGTCGCGTTTCTCGTAGTAACTCTGTGCGTTCTGCGTGTCCTGCGAAGTCTTGATGATCACGTTGCCCGTCGCGTCGAGCTTCACATCATTCGTGCCGACGACGTTACTGCCTTGAATGGTCAGGTCCTTACCCGCGTGCACCTGGACCGTATCCCCGGACAGGGTACTGCCGACACCGATATTGGTTTGCGTGTTTTGCATACCATCGGTTGTCGAACCGCTGACAAAACTACCTCGCTTCGTCTGCACGTCGCGGAAACTGTCGTGTTCCTCACGACCTTCGTTCATCGTGACATTGCCGGTAGCGTTGATCGTCACGCCGCCGGGAGTCAGGCTATTGGTTCCAGACGTGACGGTCGAACCGGTCAGTGTGACGTTACCCTTGGTTGCGTCGTTGCTATTGATCGCCGCGAGCCCTGCATCGTGCCCGGCCGAGAACGTTGTACCGACCGCAGTTTGGTCATAGGTGTGATCGACCTCCTTACGTGCACGACCATCAACAGCAACGTTATTCAGTTGGTGTTCGTCGGTGACCGTCGTCGCCGTCAGGTTTCCACCGGCCGATACCTGCAAATCGTTGCCAGCCGATACGGTTGCGCCCTTGAACGTTGCATCGTTGCCACTGATCATCGTCAGGCTGTTGCCGGCGTTGACACCACTCACAACGTTCGTCGTTGTGGATTCTTCCCAATGCCGCTGATCGCTCAGGTGCATCGATTGGTTCGTGGTCGACTGAATGGTATCGACATTGATATTACGTCCTGCCGTTACGAACGCATTCGTGCCGGCCGACACATTCGCGCCGTGAATCGTCAAATCGCGGCCGGCATCCAACGTGAGCGCGCCGGTAGACGCGATCGAGCCTTGCTGACCGAGCAACGTTTGGTTGACCTTGCTCGAGCCTGATGCACCGCTCACACCAACCGTATCGACCAGCGTCGTATTAACGATATCCCGACCCGCACTGACAGCGACGCGATTGCCCGTAATCATCCCGGATGCGTTCACTACATCATTGCTCGCCGACACGACGGTCGTGCCGCTTTTGCTGTCGCTGGAAATCGTGCCGCCGCGATTCAAAATATCCGTTGCGGTCAAGACGGTTTTCGAGCCACCCTTGATGACACCCGAATTGGTCGTGCTGCCAGTCGTATGAATTTCAACATCGTCCGCCGCGATCAACGCACCGGTCGGTTGCAGATCGTTCGCATGTGTTTGCGCCATATAAACGACCGGGGCCAGCACGTGTGTCGTGCTGCCGTCAGGCAGCGTCACGGTCTGGTCAACGAGCCACACGATATCGCTCGTCAAGGCATCCATCTGCGCAGCCGTCAACGCCATCCCGGGCACTAAACCGAATTCCTTCGCATAGTTCGCGCCGTTCGTCATCAGGGCTCGATACTCATCCTCGGCGCTGGCGTAACCCGGCAGGAACGTACGGCCGGTCAACTGCGTAATCTGGTTACGCACCATCTGCTGCTCGTACATCCCGTCACCCAATCGCTTCTCAATGCTCGCCGGGTTCAGGTTCAACTTGCCGAGCATGTAATCGCTCGAAATGAACTTCGTATAGCTCGTCAGACGCGGGTCGGTGACGATCAGATACGGCTGACCGGGCGCGGGATGAATTGAATACATCCCGCTTGTCGGCAACGTGATCGACAAAGCACCGGTCGCGCTTGCAACGGATTGCAGTGCCGGAACTGTCGTCGTTCCGCTCGCCGCTCCGACCTTGGACGGATTGGTGCCCGATACACCCTGATTGGCCGCGTTGTTGCCAAGCGTGCCCCCTGTCGCACCGGTAGCCGAATTCTGCGCGGCGACGTTCTGGTTATTGACGTTCTGCGCGTCGATCGACACCGACTGGTTCGCGATGATCGTGCCGCCCGTTCCACCGATAGCAATCGGCGTGTGCACAACGGACGGTTCAACGATCGTGCCGCGATCCTGCGTCGTGTCTTCGTTCCACGCGTACATCGATACGATATTGTCGGTCTGATACTGATACAGCGTCCGACCAACGTTGTTCACAGTCGTGCCGCCGTAGCTTCCGCTGCCAACAGAGCCGCCTTGTTGCGTGCTGCCGATTTGAATCGACTTGCCGGCCGTGATCGCGCTGTATTCGTTGTTGATCGTGCCGACGTTCGCCATCGTGATACTGCCACCCGCGACAAGCTGCGCTTGCTGCGCCTGACTCGTTACCTTGTCTTGCTGAATCGTGGAAGTCGTATCGCGCCAGATTTCGACCCGCTGATAGCCGTTATGGCCGTCGCTGCGTGTCTTGTATTCCGTATCCGGAACGTAGTTGACGTGCGGGTCGTAGGCATCCCAATAGTTGACCGTAACAGACCCGTCCGCGTTGGTCGTCAGCGTGTTGTAGTAAATCGTTTGCTGCTTGCCGTTCACGTTCACGACCAGCACCTTGTCGGTCGCGTTCGGTCCGGACGATTCCGAGACAACCTGCGAGGCGCTATAGCTTGAAGTGAGTGGCGTTTTATAGCCGTTTACCCACATCGCCTGCGAGCAGCCGCCGTTCGGGTCAGCATTCATCGTCGCGCACACGATGTATTTCTGGCGCTTCGTTTCGTGCTTGCTCGACGTGCTCGTCGTTTCGGTCGTGACCGTCGGTGCGGGACGCGTATTGGTGAAGGTACCGGCCGCCAGCTCGACGTTGCCTTGCGCTTCGATCGTCGATTGATCGTTCAGCACGTTTTGCGTGCGGTTCGCGAGCAAGCCGTTTGCATCGCGCTGACCATTCGCCGCGATATTGATATCACCGACGCTGAACAGGTTCGCACCGCCCGTGTTCGACAACTGATTCGTCGCGTACAGATTCAACTGATTGGCAGCAGCAAATACGGCGGCAGCACCGGTATTCGTAATCGTATTGGCATTCGCCGTTACGTTGGCACCGATCACGGTGCCCGTGTTGTTCAACGTCGCGCTGTTGGTCGTAACCGAATCGCCTTCGATTCGGCCCGCGTTATCGATCGTGCCGCCGTTCGCGTTGACCGTCGTGTTTGCGGAATTCAAATCCGCACCACTCTGGTTGTCGACGTTCGCAGCATTCACCGTCAGCGCACCGTTGGCATCCATTACGCCTTGGTTCGTCAGCTTGCCCGACGTAGTGAAATTCAGGTTGCCGTTTGTGTGAAGCTTGTTCGCCGCCGTCTGCGTGTAATCGCTCGCGAGCGTGATTGAGCCGTTGCGGCCCGCGATGATGGAACCGTCGCCGGACAACGTACCCGTGTTCAGCGTCAGGTCTTGATCGCTACCAATCGCACCGCCCTGGTTCGACAGTGCGCCGGTCTGAATCGACACGCTGCCGTTGCTACCGGCGTCGTTACCGATCTTGCCAGACGTGTCGTCAATCGATGCGGCCGTCAACGACAACGCGCCGTTTGCCCGGACCGAACCATTCTGGTTCGACAGCGCCGCGTTCGCACCATTGAACGTCAGGTTGTTCGCCGCCGACAGCACGCCGCCTGCATTGTTCGCGTCGCTCGCGACATTCAACGTCAGGTCGTGTCCCGCAAGCGTCTGCCCGCCTTGTGCATTGGTGAGTGCTTGCGTGGTCAGCGTAACATCGCCATTTCCGCCAATCGTACCCGCACCGGCCTTGCCAGACGCGTTCGTGTTCGTGATTGATGCGCCGCCGTCGATCGTCGTCGCACCGTTGCCGATATTGGCGATTCGACCATCGCTGTTATCGACGCTGGAGCCCGATACGCTGAGGATGGATGTCGCGCCGTTCGCTTCAATTTGGCCCGCGCTGTTGGTCACGGCACCTTGCGCACGAAGTGACAGATTGCCGTTCGCCTGAACAAGACCAGCGGCATTCACGATTTGGCCGTTCGACTGTGCTGCCAGCGACTGGCCTGCAAGCAACGAACCACCGGAATTATCGATACTGCCCGCCGACACCGACACGTCACCGTTGCCGCCGATCGTGCCGCCAGCCGTATTCGTCAGCGCGTTCGCCGTCGTGACCGACAGCGCGCTCGTACCCACGTTTTTAAGCGAGCCTCCATCATTCGCGAGGCTGTCGGCTGTCACCGAAACGCCATTGTTCGCTTCGAGCGTGCCCGCGCGGTTATCGACCGCGCCTTGTGCTTTTAGCGTGATGCTGTCGGCACCGACGTAACCACCTGCGTGGTTATCGAGCGATTGAACGTTGAGCGCAGCCTGTCGCTGTGCGGCCAGTGTCCCGGCGCTATTCGATACAGCAGCAGCCTTCAGGCTCAACGCGCCATTGGTCGCGATCGTGCCGCCTTGGTTCGACATCGCACCGGTTGTGATCGACAACGTACCACTGCCCGCGTGCGTAATCTTTCCATGATCGTTGATCAGCGTCGCAGGCGTCAGGTTCAGGTCGGTGCTGTTCGTCTGAATCACGCCGTTGCTCGAATTATCGAGCGTGTTCGAGACAGCGACATTCATTGCGCCGGTCCCGGTTTGCGTAATCGTGCCACTGTGGTTCGACAAATTCGTCGCCCCGAACGACAACTGGTTGGCCTGTATCGAACCCGCGTCGTTGCTCAGCGATGCTGCATTCACCGTTGCCGATTGTCCGGCCGCGATGCTGCCGGAATTATTCGTCAATTGCGCGCCGGCATTGATCACTGCATTTTGTGCAGCCGACAACGTACCGCTGCCATTGTCGAGTGATTGCGAATCAACTTGCAGGTTCGTTTGTGCACTGACCGTGCCGTGGTTCACGACACTGCCGGTTTGCACCGTCACACCGCCGTTGCCGCCGATGACGCCGCCTTGTGCGCCAAGTGCGGTCGTACCAGCCGCGTTCGTCAATTGCCCTGTCGTCGTGATCGACAGGCCGTCCGAATTCAATGACGTAACGCGACCGGCACTGTTGTCCAGCGAACTACCCGAAATATTCATTCCGGCCGCACTCTGCATCGTGCCTTGGTTATTCGCAATCGCGCCACCACGCACCTGCATCGCATTTTCCGAAACCAGCGTGCCGCCCTGATTCGAGATTGCGCCGTTCGACTGCACGCTCAGCGGACCTTGTGCCGAAACCTTGCCGCCTTGGTTCGAAATGCTGCCTGCGGTAAGCGTTGTACCGCCTTGGCTCGACAGGCTACCGTGATTGTTGATCAATGCACCTGCTGCATTCGCATTGACCGCCCCCTGCGCGCTCGTCGCGGCGTTCGAAAGGTTCAAGTCGCCTGCGTTCGCGTTCAGCGTGAGATTGCCGTTCGCGGCCGTTTCACTACCCGCCAGGTTAACGGCAGCGCCCGAAATCGACACGTTCCCGCCCGCGACGCTTTGGCCAGTCGCCGTCAGTTGGCCAGTGCTCGACAGATTCAGGTCACCGCTATGACCGACAGAACCATCATTATTTACGCCTGCGCCGAGCGTTCCCGTCGAATTGATGATGCCCGCGGTGATCGTCGTGTTCTGTTGAGCTGCGAGCGTGCCGCTGTTCGACAACGTACCGGCTGCCGAAACGTTTGCGCTCTGTTGCGAATATGTCGTGCCGCTGTTTTGAACACTGTTCGCGGTTGCGGTAAGGTTGCCGCTCGCCGTTGTCTTGCCCGTGAGTACGAGTTGGCCGTTCGATTGAAGCGTCAAGTCGCCTGCTTGTGCAGCGATCGTCCCGGCGTTCGCGACACCGACACCAAATTCGTTCGATACGAGAAAGACCCTGTTGGCGTACATACCGCCGAGTTGGCTCACGTCGATCGCGATAGCGGGTGCGGCACCATCGCCGGCAATCGGCGTTGCTGCAAGCGTGTCGTGGTTGACTTGGTTAGCCCCGGCGACCACGTTCAGATTTTTCGCGTAAATGGCAGCGTTGGCCTGTACGGCGCGAGAAATCAAGTCGACCTGATCCACGTTCGACGCATTAAGGCCAGCACCGCTTACGGAAATCAGGCCGCGCGATACGTTGAATCCACCGAGCGACCCGTCTGCGCCGTAATACGGCGTTCCCGTTGTGAGGACAGCTCTCGACGTATTGATGAACCCGCCGCCGTCGACCTGAATACCTGCACTGTTCGACAGGATTACCTCAGCCCGATTGCCTCCCACCTCCACATAACCGCGAAGTTGCGACGGTGCGTTGCTGTTGACTTGGTTGACGATGATCCGCGCGGACTGGCCTGCCCCGAAATTCGGGTTGCCGTTGATCATCCCTGCCTGCTGCGTATTCACGATCGTCGGCGAGTTGTTCAGGATCGCGCCGGGTTTTTGTACATCGAACTGGTTGTACGTGTTGACCGAGACACCAGCGCCGGACGGTGCGGCAATATTCACTTGCGGGATGCCGTTCTGCGTCTGGATTACGTGCGTGCTTGTGCCCGGAGTCGGAACGATTTGCGCAAAGCTGAATACCGGTATGCCGAACAGCAACGCTGCTGCCATCGCGATCGGTTGCCACACGACGCGCAATCCCGGCATGTTCAGCGGCGCACTTACGCCTTGCGGATTTCCGGCCGCATGCGACGAGTTGCCGGTTTCCTGAACGACCATCATCGCGCCACGTGCGCGATTGAACACAACCCGATAGCGATTTTTATTCATTCTTCGTTCGACGCAAATCGCGTCGCTACTTCAATTTTTGACTGGAATCGACATCCGACTGAACCGGTTGTCGTTGCGCGCAGCCACGGCCGGTGCTGCGCAGGATTCGCAAAGGTTTACACACGGCTATGCTATGCGCCCCAACATCAAAGCGCACACACAATTGGTCTCCCGTGATCCTTCTGCGCGATCGTAGCAGACGCTGAGCGATCCACAATGTCACAAATCGTTAGATTAGCGAGCGAAGACTGATTTTCCGCTCTGAAAAGCGATGGAATATTTTTGAGAAAAAAGAATTAACATTTCTTTATGATTTTTTAGAATGTTAATTCGAGATTGCGGCTGGGCTACGCTTCAATATATATCCAAGCGCGTGCACTACCTCGTCATAGCCATACGAACAAACAGGCTCTTTCTGTTCATATAGAAGCCCGTTGACATGACTTTCTATAGCTGAGGCAATCTCATTAAAGTCAGCCGCCTTACATTTCTTCCGTGCATCGTTGCCCCGATAGCCGTCTTCTTCTAACGGATTCTTCTAACGGATATTAGATAAGTAACCATACGCGCCACGTGCCGTTATCAATTCTTTAAGAAAAAAACGAACTTGATACTAGCACCACCGCGCGCAAACTGGCTAAGTGCGTATAAACAAGAAGGCCCACACCGACAAACTGCCGATGCGGGCCTTTCGTGTTTCTGGCGATACGCGTTACGCGCCCGGTCTAGTGTCCTCTACAGAGCAACACTGCCGTTGTCCCAACGGGACAATTCCGTGGGGCTATCCGGGACGCATGAACGGTGGTCTTGGGACAAACTCAGGACAATTACTCCTGCCCCTGGCTCGTCAGGAACTCCTCGTAGTTACCGCCGAAGTCGAACAGCGTACCGTCCGTGCGCACTTCGATGATCCGGTTCGCCAGCCCGCTCACGAATTCGCGGTCGTGCGACACGAAGATCAGCGTGCCTTCGAACTGCTCGAGCGCGATCTGCAGCGACTCGATCGATTCCATGTCCATGTGGTTGGTCGGCTCGTCCATCAGCAGCACGTTGTGGCGGCCGAGCATCAGCTTGCCCCAGATCATGCGGCCCTTCTCGCCGCCCGACAGCACCTTCACCGACTTCTTGATGTCGTCCGACGAGAACAGCAGGCGGCCCAGCGTGCCGCGCACCATCGTTTCGTCATCGCCGTCCTTGCGGTACTGGTCGATCCAGTCCATCAGCGTGATGTCGTTCGGGAACTCCTCGTACGTGTCCTGCGGCATGTAGCCGACATTCGCGTTCTCGGACCACTTCACCGTGCCGTGCTCGAGCTCGAGCGCGCCGAGCAGCGAACGCAGCAGCGTCGTCTTGCCCGCGCCGTTCTCGCCGATGATCGCGATTCGCTCGCCCGGCTGCACCGACAGGTTGAAGTTCTGGAAGATCGTGCGCTCGTACTTCTTCGTAATCTCTTCGGCAACCACCGCGACGTTGTGCAGCTTCTTCTCGAACTCGAAGCGGATGAACGGGTTCTGGCGCGACGACGGCTTGAATTCCTCGATCTTGATCTTGTCGATCTGCTTCGCGCGGCTCGTCGCCTGGCGGGCCTTCGACTTGTTCGCCGAGAAGCGGCGCACGAAGTCCTGCAGTTCGGCCACGCGCTCCTTCGCGCGCGTGTTCGCCGCGGCCTGGCGCTCGCGCGCCTGTGCCGATGCGAGCATGTAGTCGTCGTAGTTGCCCGGCCAGACCTTCAGCGTGCCGAAGTCCATGTCGGCCATGTGCGTGCACACCGAGTTCAGGAAGTGACGATCGTGCGAAATGATGATCATCGTCGAGTTGTACTCGTTGAGCGTCTGCTCGAGCCAACGGATCGAGTTGATGTCGAGGTTGTTGGTCGGTTCGTCGAGCAGCAGCACGTCGGGCTTCGAGAACAGCGCCTGCGCAAGCAGTACGCGCAGCTTCCAGCCCGGCGCGACGTCGCTCATCGTGCCGTTGTGGAACTTCTCCTCGATGCCGATGCCGAGCAGCAGCGCGCCCGCGCGCGCCTCGGCGTCGTAGCCGCCGTATTCGGCGAACTTGCCCTCGAGCTCGGCCGCGTGCATGTAGTCGTCGTCGGTGGCTTCCGGGTTCGCGTAGATCGCGTCACGCTCGGTCATCGCGGCCCACATCTCGGTGTGGCCCATCATCACGACGTCGAGCACGCGCACGTCTTCGTACGCGAACTGGTCCTGGCGCAGCTTGCCGAGACGCACGTTCGGCTCCAGCGCGACGTTGCCGGCGCTCGGCTCGAGGTCGCTGCCGAGGATCTTCATGAAGGTCGACTTGCCACAGCCGTTCGCGCCGATCAGACCATAGCGGTTGCCCTCGCCGAATTTGACCGAGATATTCTCGAACAAGGGCTTCGGCCCGAATTGCATCGTGATGTTGGCAGTAGAAAGCACGGCAGGTCCCGTTAAAGGATAAATCGACGGAAAACCGTGCATTTTAGCAGGTGTCGGAGAAACTGCCGACCATGCCGTTCCGGCCCCGCCAATCCACCCTCCGCGCCGGGCACCCGCCGGCGCCCGCCCGTCTCACTTGCCGGCCTTCGCGGCCGCCCTCTGCGCCGCCTTCGCGTTCATCTGCCCGAACAGTTCCGAGCACGGTACGTCCTTGTTGTTGCTCGGCGCGATCAGCGGAATCAGCGCCGCGAACGGGTTGATCAGGCCGAGCCCGATCATCGCGCCGGCACGCAACGCGAGCGCACCCGCATCGACCCCGACGTCCGGGTTCTTGAACGTGCCCTTCGCGTACAGCGGCGAGCGCAGCGAGAAGATCCGGAAACCCTTCGTGTGCGGATGGATCTTCAGGTCGAGCGTTTCGTCGCGCAGGCTGATCGGGCCGTCGACGTTGATCAGCGCGTCGTCGGTGTCGAGCGCGAACACCTTCGGGTCGAGGATCCCGTTGGTCGCGACGAAGTCGATCGCCGCGCAATTGATGTTCACGTCGCGATTGCCGAACAGCTTCTCGTAGACGACGTTCGCGACGTTCAGCCCCGCGGCTTCCATCAGCAGGCGGCTGATACGGCCGTCGGTGATGAGCGCCTTCACTTCGCCGGTCGACGTCGCAGCCAGCGCGGCCGGCGAGTTGCCGGTCGCCGACAGCGACGCGTCGCCGTTGATCTCGCCGAGCGCCGATTGCATCACCTTCTGCGCCGGGAACAGCTGCTTGAGCTTCAGGTGCCGCGCGGCCACCGTGAAGCGGCCCTTCAGCGGCGCGCCGCTGCCGTCGAGGTGCGCGGTCGTCGCGAGCGTGCCGCCCGCGACGCCGAACTGCAGCGGTTCGAGCGACAGCACGCCGTCCTGCATCACGATGTGCGTGTACAGGTTGGTGATCGGCAGGTTCGCACTCTTGATCAGCTTGCGGCCGGTGAACTTCACGTCCGCGTCGAGCGCGCGCCAGCGGTCGGTACGGAACGTCTCGACCGGCAGCACGCGGCCCGGCGGCTGGCGCGTCGTGTCGCCGCGCTTGGCCTTGCTCGCGGCCGTGTCCGCGCCGATCACCGGTGCAAGATCGGAGAACTGCAGCAGGTTCGACACGAGTTCGCCCGACAGCTTCGGCCGCGGTTCGCGCTGCTCGTACACCAGCGTGCCGCCGAGATCGCTGCCGCCGACGCGGCCGTTGAAGTTCTCGTAGCGGAACGTGCTCGCGCGCCGCTTGAAGTTGCCGATCAGCCGCCCTTCGGTCGCATAAGGCGGCGTGTCGGGCAGCGTGATGCCGGTGAGCTGGTAAAGGTGCGACATCGACGTGCCCTGCAGCCACAGGCGCAGGTCGAGCGCCGCGAGACTCCGCGGGTCGGTCAGCGTGCCGACGATCGCAAGCCGCGTGTCGCCGGCCTTCACGTCGGCCTGCAGCGGGAACGGCCGCGACGTGTCCTCGACCGCGAGCACGCCGCCGAGCTTGCCGGTACCGCTGATCGGCACGTTCTTGTAGCGGCCGTCGACCTTCAGCCCGAACGCATAGGTCGGGCCGGACGGCTTCGCCGGCGCCGCGGTGCCGCTTGCACCGGACGCACCGGATGCACCTGATGCGGCCGCAGCCGCCGACGCAGGCGCAACCGCAGACGCTGCCGCAACCGCCATGGACGACGACGCCCCTGCAGCCTGCGCCGCCGACGCGCTCGACGCGGCTTCCGCATTCGCCTTCGCGCTCAACTGCGCGGCACCGTGCTTGCCGACACGCTGTGCGGACGCCGCACGCGAAGTCTGCTCCTGTTCCTTCAGCACGTCGCCGAGCGGAATCGGCTGCCCGAGCGTATCGATCGCGACGGTCAGGTCGGCCTTCGTGATCGCGTCGCGATACGTGACGGTACCCTTCCCGAAGCCGAAGCTGTCGAGCCGTACCTTCCACGGCGAAGGCTGCGACGATTGCTTGAACTGGAAGGTCCACGTGTTGCGGCCGTCGGCGAGCCGCTCGAGGTCGACGGCGGGATTCACGACGTCGATCGACGGAATGACGATTTCATGCGCGAGCAACGGCAGGATCGCGAGATCGAAGTGCGCGGCATCGAGCGTGACGAACTTGGGCGCCTTCGCCCAGTCGGGGTTGCCGATCTCGATCTGCGTGGCCGAAAAGCTCGGCCAGGGCACCCATGCGCGCCAGCCGGTCTCGCCGTCGGGGCGACGCCAGCCGACCTTCAGGTCGCCGTTGATCGCGAACGGGCGGCCGAGCGCCGCACTCACCTGTTCGTTGACCCACGGTTTCGCGCGGTTCCAGTCGAATGTGAAGAGAAAGACGCCGGCCGCCGCGATGAGCACCGCGACGATACCGACGATCCATGCAGCCGATTTGCCGATGGCTCGGGTTAGCGTCATGGCGGTTCCGTTGTTGTTCTGAAATGTTGCCGCATCATGCCGGGCCGCTTGCGTGGACGAACGGCACACGACACCCGCGGCTTTTCAATCGGTATTATGACGCACGCCATGGCGACGTTTCGGCGCCATTAACGCTTTTTTTCAATTGTGACATGACAGCCCCCACCGGCCTCATCGATGCGCAGCACATCACGCGGCGCGACGCCAGCAGCGGCAAGACCCTGCTCGCCCCGACCGATTTCAGCCTCGCCACGGGATCGCGAATTGCTGTCACGGGACCGTCCGGGTCGGGCAAGAGCGTACTGTTGCGCGCGCTCGCGCTGCTCGATCCGCTCGACGGCGGCCACATCCTGTGGCACGGCAGCCGGATCCGGCGCGGCGCGATCCCGCGCTACCGGCGCAGCGTCGCGTACGTGCGCCAGCGCCCCGCGCAAATGGACGGCACCGTCGAATCTCAACTGCGCTATCCGTATTCTCTCGCGATCTATCGCGACGTCGCGTTCGACCGCGCGCGCGCCGAAGCGCTCGCCGCACGTGCCGGCCGCGGCCCCGACTTTCTCGACAAGCGCGCGAGCGACCTGTCGGGCGGCGAAGCGCAGATCGCCGCGCTGCTGCGCGTATTGCAGCTCGATCCCGACGTGCTGCTGCTCGACGAGCCGACCTCCGCGCTCGATCCCGAATCGGCGCGCGCGATCGAAGCGCTCGTCGGTGCGTGGTTCGACGCGGCGCCCGACGCGCGCGCGTACATGTGGATCTCGCACGATCCGGCCCAGGCCGCACGGATCGGCACGACGCGGCTCATGATGCAGGCCGGCGTGCTGCACGTTGCCGACACCAAGGAGACTGCGCAATGAGCCCGGCACTGCAGGACCTGAGCCTCGTCGACGTCGGCGTCGCCGCCGCGCTTGTCGCAATCAACGGCGCGATCTCGGCGGCGCTGTCGCTCGGCCTCGGCCGCAAGCTCGCCCTCGCGGCCGTGCGCACCGTCGTGCAGTTGCTCGCGATCGGCTATGTGCTCGGCTGGGTGTTCGGCCATCCTCACTGGTACGTCGTGCTGCCGCTCACCGCGCTGATGACGCTGATCGCCGGTTTCGCCGGCGCGGGACGCGGCAAGCGCACGTACCGCGGCCAGCGCATCGACAGCATCGCGTCGATCTGGTTCAGCAGCTGGTTCGTCGCGGCGGTCGGCCTGTTCGTCGTGATTCGCATTCATCCGTGGTTCGCGCCGCAATACGCGATTCCGATCCTCGGGATGATTCTCGGCAATACGTTGACGGGCGTGTCGCTCGGCGTCGAGCGGATGATGGAGGAACTCACCGCACGCCGCGACCGCGTCGAGACCGCGCTCGCGCTGGGGGCGACACGCTGGGAAGCCGCGCAGGATGCCGCGCGCCAGGCCGTGCGCGCGGGCATGCTGCCGACGCTGAACCAGATGGCCGTCGTCGGCGTCGTGAGCCTGCCGGGGATGATGACGGGTCAGGTGCTGGCCGGCCAGTCGCCGCTGCAGGCCGTGCGCTACCAGATCGTGATCATGTTCCTGATCGCCGCGGCGTCCGCGCTCGGCACCGTCGGCGCGGTGCTGATGACCTATCGCCGGCTGTTCTCGGCCGATCACCGCTTTCTCGCAGCGCGGCTCGAAGAGCGTGCGCACTGACACGCGGCGGCGCCGCGCGATGCTTTCGCGCGGTGCGCGATCAGCGCGTCAGCGCGCGGCGCGACGCTTGCCGATCGCCTGCCGCAACGCAGCCGCGATGTCCGCGTCGGGCGCGAGCCCGTCGACCGACGCGACGAGCCGCACCGCACGCGGTGTCGTAACATAGGCCTGCGCGCCGACATAACCGCCGCTGCCGGCCGAGCGCGTCGTCACGACGAGCGCCTGCGGCGCACGTGCTCCGAGGTCCGCAGTGAACGCATCGGTAACCGTGCCATCGCGCGCATGCAGCGCACCCGTCACATAGTCGTCAGTATCGAAGCCGGGTGCGGTGTGCGTGGTCGAATACACGCGCACCGCGTAGCTGCCGGTCGAGCACGGTTCGAGTGCGCCGCTCGACACGACAGCCACCTGCTGCCGCGACGGCAACTCGACCTTCTTCACGAAACTGCAATCGTCGGCCGCCTGCGCGTGCGCGGAGACGAACGCAGCGGCCGACAGCAGCATGCACATTCGGAATTTCATCGGGATGTCGTTACAGGAAAGTGATGATGCTGCGAAGCATAACGTGACATCCGCATGAGGTCACGCAGGTCGCCACGCTGAGCGAACGCGCGGCGAACGGGTGCAATGCCGTTGCCGCGGCACCGTACCGCGAAGCAGGCCGAGGGAAACATCGTGACGGCGACACGCAGCGCTCACGTGCCGCCTTGCTCGTACAGCCAGTCGAATCCGTTGCGCGCGCACCGGACGAAACGCCGGCCCGCACGCGCCACTCAACGCTTGATCGACACCGTCACCTTCGTGCCGTCGCTCATCGTCACGGACTTCGATCCGCCGTTGGTCGGAATCGACACCCACTTCACCTGGCTCACCGACACGACGTCCGGGCATTGCAGCGACTTGCCGCCAGCCGTCACGTTGCGCGTGCCCTTCGGTGCGGACGCCTGGAAGCTCATCTGCACGTTCGCGATCCCCTTCGCGTCGATCGACGGCGCGAGCCGCACCTGGGTCTGGCGCACCATCGCGCCGTTCGCGTCGCGCGGCAGGTTGTCCGCGTTCGGGCAGCCGTCCGGCATCGCGATCGCGCCGCTCGGCGGCACCGACTTCCAGTTGAAGTCGTCCGTCTCGCCCGAGCGGATCTTGCGGGTCTCCTGCGTATTGCCGAAGGTCTTCGAGTCGACCTTGACGGTGTATTCGAGCTGTCCCGTACCGCCGCCCTTCAGGCTGCCCTTGACCGGCGGCGCCGCGAATACGCTCGCGCTGACGCACGCCGCCGCGAACACGGCCGACCACGATGCGGCGACTGACAAGCTGCGTTGGCTCATGCTGACCTCCTTGTAATGCGGCGGCACGCGCGTGCCGCGCGGTTTTCGATGCATGATGCGTTGCCAGTCTACCGCCAAGCGGCATGCAATGCGCCGCAAACGCATCGGGTGTTACCCCGCTTGTGTTCGCGGCGTTGCAACCTTATGCACGATGCAGGCTCTCGAGAAAACGCCGGGCCGCCCCAGGTTTTCAGCCTCGCAGAAGGCCTCGTCGGGGAATGCCTCGTCGAAGAGCCCGGCACGAAGCGACGAGTTTGAGCGCGCTCAGAAGCCGCTCAGCACGAGCTTGCCGATCGTGCGCCCGGCTTCGAGCAACTGGTGCGCGCGCCGCACGTTCGCGGCGTTGATCGCACCGAGCTGTTCGCCGAGCGTCGTGCGCAGCGTGCCGCCGTCGACGAGCCGCGCGACTTCGCCGAGGATCCGGTGCTGCTCGATCATGTCCGGCGTCTCGAACATCGCGCGCGTGAACATGAACTCCCAGTGAAACGCAGCGCTCTTCGCCTTCAGCAGTTCGACCGGCACCGGCTTCCCGTTCTCGACGATCGTGCAAATGCCGCCCTGCGGCCGGATTACTTCCGCCGCAGCGGGGAAATGGCGGTCCGTGTCGTTGAAGATCAGCACGTAGTCGACGTTCGGATGCCCTGCCTCGCGCAGCTGCTCAGGCAGGTCGCCGAAATGGTCGACCACCGCATCCGCACCGAGCGAGCGCACCCATTCGGCCGACGCCGCCCGCGACGCGGTCGCGATCACGTGCAGCTTGCCGAGTGCCTTCGCGAGCTGGATCGCGATCGAGCCCACACCGCCCGCGCCGCCGATGATCAGCACCGACTTGCCGGCGTCCGCGCCCTGCGGCGACACCCGCAGCCGGTCGAACAGCGCTTCCCACGCGGTCAGCGCGGTGAGCGGCAACGCGGCTGCGGCGGCAAAGTCGAGCGTGCGAGGCTTCAGCGCGGCGATCCGCTCGTCGACCGCATGGAATTCGCTGTTCGCGCCGGGCCGCGTGATGCTGCCCGCGTAGAACACTTCGTCGCCAGGCCGGAACAGCGTGACGTCCGCGCCGACCGCGACGACCGTGCCGGCGGCATCCCAGCCGAGCACGCGCGGCGTGTCCTCGACCTGCGGCTTCGGCGCGCGCACCTTGGTGTCCACCGGGTTCACGGAAATCGCCTCGACCTTCACGAGCAGGTCGCGCGGGCCCGGCACGGGTTGCGGCAGTTCCACGTCGAGCAAGGCCTGCGGGTCGTCAATCGGCAGATAGCGGGTCAGTCCAACGGCTTTCATCACGAAACTCCTTTCAGGAAAACGGGCGGGCCGCGGCGCAGCCCGATGAACATCATCGTAGGCAACCCGATCATTCGAGAAAACCGCTATATTTCCTGAAACATTTTCAGGAATTTCAGAATAATGGCGCTCGATCCGATCCCGGCACCCGACAAGCCGCTCGACCTGCTCGACGTCGCGCTGTTCGTGCGCGCGGCGCTGCTCGCGAACGTCACCGCGGCCGGGCGCGAATTCGGCGTGTCGGCCGCGGTCGCGAGCGCGCGCATCGCGCAGCTCGAGCGCCAGCTCGGCGCGCGGCTGCTGCACCGCACCACGCGTCGCATCAGCCTCACGCAGGACGGCGAGGTCTTCATGGCGCGCGCCGACGCGCTGCTGTCGGCCGCCGACGCCGCACGCGCGTCGGTCGGCCGCGGCCGCAGCGAGCCGTACGGGCGGCTGAAGGTGTCGATGTCGTCGTCGTTCGGCCGCCAGCATGTCGCGCCGGTGATTCCCGCGTTCCTGCGCCGCTATCCGTCGGTGTCGCTCGACCTGCGGCTGTCCGACGAGATCGTCGATCTCGTCGACGACGGCTACGACGTCGCGATCCGCCTCGGCGCGCTGAAGGATTCGACGCTCGTCGCGCGCAAGCTCGCGGTGAACCGCCGCGTGCTGTGCTGTTCGCCCGCGTATCTCGCCGAACGCGGCACGCCGCGCCATCCGGCCGACCTCGCGCAGCACGAGTGCGTGATCCTCGGCGACCAGCGCGACTGGTCGTTCGCGACACCGCAAGGCCCGCTGACCGTGCGGGTCGGCGGCCGGCTCGTCGCGAGCAACGGCGAGGCAATCCGCGAAGCGCTGGTCGACGGCTTCGGGATCGCGATCAAGTCGACCTGGGACGTCGGCCCGCTGCTCGCGAGCGGCGCGCTCGTCACGGTGCTCGACGACTATCCGTTCGCGGACGACGTCGCGATCTGGGCCGTCTATCCGAGCCGCGCGCACGTGCCGCTGAAGACGCTCGCGTTCATCGCGTTCCTGGCCGAGCATTTCGGCGATCCGCCGTACTGGGACCGCGCGGACGGGCGATAGGCGCCGGCGTTCGGCTCGCTCTGCGGGTGTGCCGGTTCGAGTCGGGCCTCAGGATTCGTCCCTGCCGCGACCGCCCGGCCCGGCCAACCGGCTACAATGGCGCGTTCGCGACGCAATGGCCCGCAGCCGAACGGGGCCCGCGTCCGCAAGCGGCCGCCCGTTGGCCGCGCACGCGTTTCATTCGCCTCCCAATCATCCCGCCATGACCCACAACCTCGTCATCCAGAGTCTTGCGCCGCTGTCGGACGCCCATCACAAACCGCTGCTCGCGCTGTCGCGCGGCACCCGCATCGTGCAGACCGACGATCACGCGCTGCGCATCGAAAACGCGAACCCGGCGCAGCGCCTCGACATCGACGCGTACTGCGGCACGCACGCACTCGACTTCGCGTTCGTCGAGGCCGGCCGCACGCTCGGCGATTTCGGGCTCGCCGTGATGGACATGGATTCGACGCTGATCACGATCGAGTGCATCGACGAGATCGCCGATTTCTGCGGGCTCAAGACGCAGGTCGCCGAGATCACCGAAGCATCGATGCGCGGCGAAATCCGCGACTTCAACGAAAGCCTCACGCGCCGCGTCGCGCTGCTGGCCGGGCTCGACGCGCAGGCGCTCGAGCGCGTGTACGAGGAACGGCTGCAACTGTCGCCGGGCGCCGAGACGATGCTCTCCGGCGTGAAGGCCGCCGGCATGAAAACGCTGCTCGTGTCGGGCGGCTTCACGTTCTTCACCGAGCGGCTGAAGGCACGGCTCGGCCTCGACTACGCGCACGCGAACACGCTCGAGATCGTCGACGGCAAGCTGACCGGCAAGGTGCTCGGCGAGATCGTCAACGCCGACGTGAAGGCGCGCCTGCTGCGCGACACGTGCGCATCGCTCGGCCTCGAGCCGAACCGCGCGATCGCGATGGGCGACGGGTCGAACGACCTGAAGATGATGGCCGAAGCCGGCCTGTCCGTCGCGTTCCACGCGAAGCCCGTCGTGCGCGACGCGGCGACGGTCGCGTTCGATCACGTCGGCCTCGACGGGCTGCTGCGGCTGTTCTGATCCCGCACGCCCTCGAATGAAAAACGCCGGCGCGATCTTGCATCGCGCCGGCGTTTCGTTTTTCCCCGCGGGACGTTATCGGCCTGCGATCAGCCGAGTACGGCCTGCATCGCGCGCTCGATATCCGCGCGCAGGTCGGCTTCGTCCTCGAGACCGACGTAGAAACGCACCAGCGTGCCGCGATGCGGCCAGTCCGGGCGCATCGACGCGACGTCGTAAGGCATCGCGAGGCTGCACGCGCCGCCCCAGCTCCAGCCGATCGCGAACAGCTCGAGCGACTCGACGAAACGGTCGATCTGCTCCGCGCTGTAGCGCTCGTCGAACACCACCGAGAACAGCCCGCCCGCGCCCGTGAAGTCGCGCATGAACGATGCATGCCCGGGGCAGTCGGCGATCTGCGGGTGCAGCACCGATGCGATCTCCGGCCGAGCCTTCAGCCATTGCGCGAGCGCGAGCGCGCTCTTGCTGTGCGCGTCGAAGCGCACCTGCATGCTCGGCAGGCTGCGCAGCACGAGCGAACAATCGTCGACCGACACGCCGATCCCGCAGCGCATCCGCGCGAGCTTCAGCTTCGCGTGCAGCTCCGCGTCCGCGGTGATCGTCGCGCCCATCAGCACGTCGCTGCCGCCCGACTGGTACTTGGTCAGCGCCTGCACCGAGATGTCGACGCCGTGCTCGAACGGCTTGAACGCGAGCCCGCCCGAATAGGTGTTGTCGATCGCAGTGACGATGCCGCGCGCCTTCGCGGCCGCCGCGATCGCCTGCACGTCGGGCACTTCCATCGTCACCGAACCGGGCGCCTCGATCCAGATCAGCCGCGTGTTCGGCTGGATCAGCTCGGCGATGCCGGCGCCGACGAGCGGATCGTAGAAGCGCGCGGTAATGCCGAAATCCTTCGCGAGCCAGCTGCCGAAATCGGCATTCGGCCCGTACACGTTGTGCGGAATCAGCACGTCGTCGCCCGCCTTCACGATCCCGAAGTAGACATTCATGATCGCCGCGAGGCCCGACGGCTGCAGCAGCGCATGCGTGCCGCCCTCGATCTCGGCGAGCCGCTGCGCGAGCGCGAGCGACGTCGGCGTCGCATGCAGCCCGTAGCGCCACTGGTTGTCGTTGTGCCAGACGAGCGCACGCATCGTCGCGAGATCGGGGAACACGACCGTCGATGCGCGCGCGACCGGCGGCACGAACGAGCGGAAGCCTTCCGGAATGACGTCGTCGGGTTGAACGATGCGGGTTTGCAGCGCGCGCTTGGGAGTGGATGCAGTCATGACAGGAAGCCGGGCACAAGGCCGTTCGGTTGCGGAATATGTCGCTAGAGTAGCCAAATTCGGCGCATTTGGCCCAGTACAATTCGCGCCGCGCACGCCGAGCCAGCGCGAGCTCAGTCGTCGGCGCGCAGATTGACGACGCCGCCCACCGTCTCGATTTCCTGCACGCGGCCGTCACGCACCTGCAGCGCCGCGCGCTTGCCCGGCGCCAAGCGCAGCACGACAGGCTGCGGGTCCGATTCGTCCGAGTTCATCCGGTCGGCCTTCAGATCGCCCGTCGTGTCGAAGCGGCCGATCCACACGCCGGAGATGTTCGTGCCGTCGTTCGATTCCTCGATCTCGAGCGTATCGCCATCGCGATCGCCCGCAAGCAGGACCACCTCGCCCGTATCGGCGAACTGGTATTCGCCGTGCACGCCTTCCTCGTTCGTCTTCGGGCCGAGATGCACGACGATCGGCCGGTCGCCGAGCGTGCCTTCGTAGCGCGGCAGGCGGGCGAATTCGGGATTCGGCCGCAGCGGCCGCGCGGGTGCCGCTTCATCCTGTTGCGCTCCTGGCGCGACGGCCTGCGCCGCGACCGCGCCCGGCAGCGCGATGCCCGCCGCCAGCGCACATGCGACGACGAGCGCCCGTTGCCATTCCGAATATCGACCCACCTTGCATTGCTCCTTGCTTCAGATTCGCTCGAAAATCGCGGCGATGCCCTGCCCGCCGCCGATGCACATCGTCACGAGCGCGTATCGGCCGCCGATGCGCTGCAGCTCGTACAGCGCCTTGACGGTGATCAGCGCGCCCGTCGCGCCGATCGGGTGGCCGAGCGAAATGCCGGACCCGTTCGGATTCACCTTTGCCGGGTCGAGACCCAGCTCCTTCGTCACCGCGCATGCCTGCGCGGCAAATGCCTCGTTCGCCTCGATCACGTCGAGATCGGCAACCGTCAGCCCCGCGCGCTCGAGCACCTTTCGCGTGGCCGGCACGGGACCGATTCCCATGTAGGCCGGATCGACGCCCGCATGCGCATACGCGACGAGGCGCGCGAGCGGCGTTGCCGCGCGCTTCTCGGCGACGCTGCGCTCCATCAGCAGCACCGCAGCGGCCGCATCGTTGATGCCCGACGCGTTGCCGGCCGTCACCGTGCCGTTCTCCTTCACGAACACGGGCCGCAGCTTCGAGAAGTCGTCCAGGCTCGCGTCATGGCGCACGTGTTCGTCGTGATCGAACACGACCGGCGTGCCCTTCTTCGAGCCGATCAGCTCGACCGGCAGGATCTGGTCCTTGAAGTAGCCGGCCTTCGCCGCGTGCGACGCGCGGCGGTGTGATTCGAGCGCGAGCGCGTCCTGCGCATCGCGCGAAATGCCGTACTTCGCGGCGACGTTCTCGGCCGTCACGCCCATGTGGATCGTCTGGAACGGATCGTTCAGCGCGCCGATCATCATGTCGACCGCGCGCATGTCGCCCATGCGCTGCCCGAAGCGCGCGGCCGGGATCGAATACGGCGCGCGGCTCATGTTCTCCGCGCCGCCCGCGATCGCGATGTCCGCATCGCCGAGCAGCACGCCCTGCGCGGCCGACACGATCGCCTGCAGCCCGGAACCGCACAGCCGGTTGACCGTGAGCGCCGGCGCATGCTGCGCGACGCCGCCGTTGATCGCGGCAACACGCGCGAGATACATGTCCTTCGGTTCGGTGTGCACGACGTTGCCGAACACCACGTGACCGACCTCGTCACCCGACACCTGCGCTCGCCGCATCACTTCGCGCACGACTTGCGCACCGAGCTCCGTCGGCGCGATGTTCTTCAGGCTGCCGCCGAATTCGCCGATCGCGGTACGCACGCCGCTCACCACCACCACTTCGCGTTGCATGTTGCCTCCTCATCCTTCTCTTCGAATGAATCGATCGTGCGGGGCCGTGGCCGGCGTGCGCGTGCCGCGTCAGCCTTGCATCAGGCGCTCCACCGCATCGCGGTGGGGAATCGGTGCGACCGCGCCGTAGCCCGTCGTCGACAACGCCGCCGCCGCGTTCGCATAGCGCGCCGCCGCGAACGGATCGTCGCCCGCGACAATCCGCGCGACGAAGGCGCCACCGAAGCAGTCGCCCGCGCCCGTCGCGTCGACGGCCTCGACCGCGAAGCCCGGCACGACGCGCCGCTCGTTCGGCGTCGCGACGTACGCGCCTTCCTTGCCGAGCTTCAGCGCGACGACCTGCGGCCCGTGTTCGAGCATCGCGTCGACGATCGCGTCGCGATCGTTCGCGCCCGTGAGCGCCGTGACGTCGTCCCAGCTCGGCAGGCAGATGTCCGTCTGGCGAAGCGCCTCGCGCATCACCGCACGGGCGCGCGGCAGCGGCCACAGCTTCAGGCGCAGGTTCGTGTCGAAGCTGGCCTTCACACCGTTGCGGCGCGCATGGTCGATCGCCGCGAACGCGGCATCGCACGCGGCCGTGCTGATCGCGAGGCTGATGCCCGACAGGTGCACGGCCTTCGCCGCAGCCAGCGCGTCGAGCGGCAGGTCGCCCGCCGTGTAGCGGCTCGCCGCGGAGCCCGCGCGCAGATAGTCGAACTGGTGGCCGTCGGCGCCGTGCGTGACGAAATACACGCCGGTCGGCGCCATGCGATCGATCCGCACGTACGTCGTATCGACGTGCTCGGCGCGCCACATGTCGGCCAGCAGGCGGCCGAACGGTTCGTCGCCGATCGCCGACACGAAGCCCGTCGACGCGCCCTGGCGCGCCGCCGCGATGCAGAAGTTCGACGTGTCGCCGCCGAAGCCCTGCAGGAATTCCGGACGGCCCGGCTGCGACTGGTTGAATTCGATCATCGCCTCGCCGAGCGCGAGGATCTCCGGAAATGCGGCGGTCATCGCTTACACCTCGCCCCACAGATCGTGGCCGTCGGCGCCCGTGATCTTCACGGACACGAAATCGCCGACCTTGTAGCGCTTCGACGCCTTCGTCGACGGCTCGACATAAACGACGCCGTCGATCTCCGGCGCATCGGCTGCCGTGCGGCCGATCCCGCCTTCTTCGCCGACTTCGTCGATCAACACCTTGAGGGTCTTGCCGACCTTGCGCTGGATGCGGTTCGCCGACACTTCCTCGGCGACTTCCATGAAGCACGCGCGGCGTTCTTCACGGACGTCGTCGGGCAGCGCGCCGTCGAGTTCGTTCGCGGTCGCACCTTCGACCGGCGAATACGCGAAACAGCCGACGCGATCGAGTTCCGCCTCGCGGATGAAGTCGAGCAGCGTTTCGAACTGCTCCTCCGTCTCGCCGGGGAAGCCCGCGATGAACGTGCTGCGGATCGTCAGGTCCGGGCAGATCTCGCGCCACTTCTGCACGCGCTCGAGCACCTTCTCGGCATTCGCCGGACGCTTCATGCGCTTCAGCACTTCAGGGTGTGCGTGCTGGAACGGCACGTCGAGATACGGCAGCACGTGGCCCTTGAACGGACCTTCGGCCATCAGCGGAATCACTTCGTCGACGCTCGGATACGGATACACGTAGTGCAGGCGCACCCATGCGCCGTACTGCGCGGCGAGTTCGCCGAGCGCGGCGACCAGGTCGGTCATGCGCGTCTTGATCGGCTTGCCGTTCCAGAAGCCCGTGCGGTACTTCACGTCGACGCCGTAAGCGCTCGTGTCCTGCGAGATCACGAGCAGTTCCTTCACGCCCGACTTGAACAGGTTCTCGGCCTCGAGCATCACTTCGGAAACCGGACGCGACACGAGATCGCCGCGCATCGACGGGATGATGCAGAACGTGCAGCGGTGGTTGCAGCCTTCGGAAATCTTCAGGTATGCGTAGTGGCGCGGCGTGAGCTTGATGCCGGCCGCGGGCACGAGGTCGACGAACGGGTCGTGCGGCTTCGGCAGGTGCGAATGCACGGCCTGCATCACTTCGCCCACCGCATGCGGGCCGGTGACGGCGAGCACCTTCGGATGGACTTCCTCGATCAGGTTCGAGCCGCTGGCGCTCGACTTCGCGCCGAGGCAGCCGGTGACGATCACCTTGCCGTTCTCGGTCAGCGCTTCGCCGATCGCATCGAGGCTTTCCTGCACGGCTTCGTCGATGAAGCCGCAGGTGTTGACGACGACGAGGTCGGCGCCGTCGTAGGTGCTGGAGATTTCATAACCTTCGGCGCGCAACTGGGTGATGATTTGTTCGGAATCGACGAGCGCCTTCGGGCAGCCAAGCGAAACGAAACCTACTTTGGGGGATTGGGACATCTGGAATGTGGGGGCGTGGCGGCAAAAGCGTGAGTTTACAGCGATTTAGGGGCGGCGAGCCAAAATGAACGGCTATCGGCAACATGGGCCGCCCGTTCGAATACGCCGCACGACGGGCGGCGGGTCATGAATCGGAGTTTGATGCGACCCTTTCACTTCGGGGCGAGCGACTGCCGCAGAGGTACGACGCCACCCGGATCGCCCCGCGCCAGTTCCTGCCCCGGCTGCTGCGACACCTGCCCCTCGCGCCCGTGCTTTCTTCCTTTTGCCGCGAAAAATTCGAACCCGTCTCATTCCACAATGATCCCGATGCCACGTAGCATCGAGCGTCGTGCGCAGCGCCGCGAAAATACGCCTGGACCCTCGCTGGCCACACTGGCCAGCCCCTAACCCTTCACGTTCATCGTGTTCACGAGAAAAAGTCCCATGTCATTGCCGCGTTCGATACGGACGGGGCTCTCGCTGTGCCTGCTGATCGCAGGCACAGCGATGGCCCAATCCACCCAGGTACCGGGTTTTACCCATGTGCGCTCCCTGGCCGGTATCGACGAATACCGCCTGGACGGCAACGGCCTCACCGTGCTCGCCCTGCCCGACCCTGCCGCGCCGGTGGTCAGTTTCCAGGTGTTGTACCGGGTAGGCTCGCGCAACGAGGCCGCCGGCACCACCGGCGGCACCCACCTGCTGGAACACCTGATGTTCAAGGGCAGCCGGCACTACACGAAGGAACAGGGCAACTCGGTGAACGACTATCTGGAGCGGGCGGGCGCCAGCTTCAACGCCACCACATCGATGGACCGCACCAATTACTTCGGCACGCTGGAGCGCCACGCGCTGGAAGGCTATATCGCCATCGAAGCCGACCGCATGCGTAACCTCCTGCTGCGCCCCGAAGACCTGGCCAGCGAGATGACGGTGGTACGCAACGAGTACGAGCGGGGCGAGAACCGTCCTTTCCGCGCGTTGTTCCAGCAGGTGCTGGCCACCGCTTACCAGACGCATCCCTACCACCATCCCACCATAGGCTGGCGCAGCGACATCGAGCATGCCAGTGTGGACAAGCTGCGCAGCTTCTACGACACCTTCTACTGGCCGGACAATGCGGTGGTCATTCTGGTTGGCGACTTCCAGCCGGCGCAGGCGCTGGGCTGGATCAGGCAGTACTACGGCGGCATTCCGCGCGCACCCCATGCGATCCCGGCGATGACCACCGAGGAACCCCCGCAACAGGGGCCACGGCGGCTGGTGCTCAAGCGGGCCGGCGAGACGGGCAGCGTCATCATGGCCTTCAAGGCGCCCAACGCCCTGCATCCCGATGCGGCAGCGCTGACCGTGCTGGGCCTGGTATTGAGTCAGGGCAAGGCCAGCCCGCTGTATCGCACGCTGGTGGACACTGAAGTCGCCACGAACGCCAGCGCCAGCTTCCATGCGTTGCGCGATCCCGGGCCGTTCCTGATCACGGTCAACCTGTCGTCCAACGCCAAACACGACCAGGCCGAGAAAATCGCCTGGGCCGAACTGGAACGCATCAAGAACCAGGGCGTGACTCGCGAGGATATCCAGCGGGTGTTGGGCCCTTACCGGGCCGAGCAGATCTACCAGCGCGACGGCGTCAGCAAGACCTCGGCCCTGCTTGGCGAAGCGGTCGCTCAAGGCGATTGGACCCGGTTCGTCACCGAACTGGAACAACTGGAAAAGGTCACGCCCGCCGACGTGCAGCGGGTAGCCCGCACGTACCTCAATGAAGACCAGAGCACCACCGGCTGGTTCGTCCCGGAGAAGTCGACATGATGCGTGTTCGTTTCAACTGGCTGCGCCCATGGGTGCTGGCGTTGGCCATGCTGTGGTTGCCTGTCGCGGCTCAGGCGGGCATCGCCGATCGCGTGGCGCGCGCCCAGGCCGGCAGCATCGATCTGTTGGTCTATCCGATGGCGCCGCAAGAGATGGTGTCCGTTGCCGCAGTGATGCCGCTGGGCGATGCCGACGCGGCCAGCAAGGCGACCAATCCCGCCGTGCCATTGCTGACCGGCATGTTGCTGGAGGCGGGCACCACCCGCCGCGACAAGGTGGCCATCTCCAGGCTGCTGGAGAGCCTGGGCGCCCAGTTGTCGTTCCAGACCGCAGGGGGCTTTGTCGGCATATACGGCAAGAGCCTGACCGGGGATTTACCGACCCTGATCGACCTGATGGCCGAACAGTTGCGGTTGCCGGCCTTCAAGGCCGAGGAACTGGCCAGGGCCAAGACCCTGCTGGAGGCCAGGGTCCGTCAAAGCGGGGAAGTACCGGGCATGCGGGCACGCGATGCGTTGTCGATGGCCATCTACCCCGAGGCACACGTCAACGCCCCGGTGCCGCGCGAGCGGATGCTCCAGGCCATTGCCGCCGCCACACTGGAGGACATCAAGGCGTTTCATCGCGCGTACTACGGACCGGCGCATATGACCGTGGTCGTGGTGGGCGGCGCGGACCCTCGCGGCCTGCAGGCCAAGTTGATCGAGGCCTTCGCGGGCTGGAGCGGCGGCAAGGCACTCGTACGGCAGGGGCCGGCACGCAAGGCAAGTCGGCCTGACACGCAGCGCATCGCGATGAAGGACAAGGCATCCGTCAGCGTGGCGCTGGGGCAGGCCATCGACCTGCGCGCCAGCGACGTCGACTACCTGCCCCTGAGTGCAGGCATTGCCGTCCTGGGCAGCGGCTTCACCGGCCGCCTGATGGCGACCGTCCGCGATCAGGAAGGCCTGACCTACGGCATCGGCGCCGGCCTGTCCGGCCTCTCGCTGATGGAGGGCGGCTTTGTCGTCAACACCAACTTCGCCCCGGCCTTGCTGGACAAGGGCATCGCCAGCACCCGCCGGGTGCTGGACGCCTGGTGGAAACAGGGCATCACCCAGGCGGAACTGGATGCGCGCAAGGACGGCATGATCGGTCGCCAGCAGGTCGCGATGGCAACCACCGGGCAGATGGCCGCCATGCTCGCCCAGACGGTGCTTCAGGACCAACCGCTAAGCGACCTGGACACCTACCCCGAGCGCGTCCGCGCGCTGACCGTGGAACAGGTCAACACCGCCATCCGCAAATACCTGGCCCCCGGCAAGATGACGTTGGTGCAAGCGGGGACGTTTGCGGAGAGGTAACGGTCGCTCCGCTTCGTCCCGCCCTCCCGCCCCGGCCTCGGCCGGGTCGTTGCTATCGCATATGCGTGGACCAGCGGGCAAGCACGATCGGCAATCGCGGTCGCGCAACAATCGCCGCGGAAGCGCACCGCCGCTATGCGAAAATCGAAGCCTTCGCTCTCTTCCATCCACCCAACGGGGCTCGCATGACCACCCACATCACGATCGAATTCACCGAGCACGCGGCAGAAGCCATCGGTGAGCAAACCAGCACGAGCTTTTCCTACGATCAAGGCGCGCACGTGCCGCAACCGGGCGACTTCGTCGAACTCGAGAATTCGCAGCAGACGTTTCTCGTGATCGGCCGCGTGTTTTCGCTGAAGGCCAACTACAGCGCGGTCAAGCTCGTGCTCGATCTTCCTCCGCACGACGACGAGCAAGGATTCCCGGCGCAGTGAAACAATCCGGGCCGGTACCGTCGGCGTTGCCGCCGGCAATCGCACACGTCCGGCCCGCGTTGCGTGAAATCACTCGAGCGACGAGATCGTAAAAAAACCCGCCGGAGCGGGCTCAATCCAGTCCTGCACTCACGGAAACATCGCCGCGGTCAGGCGCTCAAACCACACCGCATCGTCTCCATCGCCGATCGGCCACATTTCCGCATCTCGATCGACTGAACAACGGCCATGCCCGCCTCACACTCGGCGCGAGCATGCTATGCCGACGATCACGAACGATCCGTCGGCGATATCTTCCGGCAGGCGACAGCCGCGCATCGTCGTACCCGAGCACACGATCGGGCGACCCGCGCCACCTCGCCGCACGGTACCGACACCCGACGGCTCGCGCCGCCGCGGCCGGCCTGCCGCAAAATCGCTACTTCTTCTCCGGCTCCGTGGGACCCGGCTGCTTGAACGGGAACGTGCTGAACATCGACTTCGCCTGGTTCTGCATCTGCTCCTGCATTTGCACGAACATGTTCTTCGACTGCTCGATGTAGCTCGTCATCATCCCTTGCATCATCGGCGCCTGCATGTTCATGAACTGCGACCAGACTTCCGGATTCATCGCATTGGTGTCGTACATGTTCTTCGACTGATCCGCGAGCTTGTTCTGGATGTCGATGAACGCCTGGATGTTCTTTTCCAGGTACGTGCCCATCATGCCCTGCATCGCGTGACCGTAGAAACGGATGATCTGCGACAGCATCGACGACGAGAACATCGGCACGCCACCGCTTTCCTCTTCGAGGATGATCTGCAGGAGGATGCTGCGCGTCAGGTCTTCGTTGGATTTCGCATCGACGACCTTGAAATCCTCCTGCTCCAGCACGAGTTGCTTCACGTCGGTGAGCGTAATGTACGTGCTTGTCTCGGTATCGTAGAGCCGGCGGTTCGGGTACTTCTTGATGAGCCGTTCGGCCGTCTTCTTTGTAGTAGTCATGTAACGCCTTTCAGTGCAGCGTAGCGCAAGTGACGAATCCCCGCCGCCCGAATCCGGGAGGCGGGGGCCTTCGGAACACACCCGGCTGCGCGGCCACCCGGCCCGCGCAGCCTGGGTGTTCAGCCCATGTGCAGGCCGCCGTTCAGCGAGAAGTCGGCGCCCGTCGCGAAGCCGGAATCGTTCGACGCAAGCCACGCGACGATCGAGCCGATTTCCTCCGGCCCGCCGAGGCGCCGCACCGGGATCGTCGCGACGATCTTCTCGAGCACGTCGGGACGGATTGCCTTGACCATGTCGGTGCCGATGTAGCCCGGCGACACGGTGTTGACCGTCACGCCCTTCGTCGCGACTTCCTGCGCGAGGGACATCGTGAAGCCGTGGATGCCGGCCTTCGCGGTCGAATAGTTGGTCTGGCCGAATTGCCCCTTCTGGCCGTTCACCGACGAAATGTTGATGATCCGGCCCCAGCCACGCTCGACCATCCCGTCGATCACCTGCTTCGTCACGTTGAACAGGCTCGTCAGGTTGGTGTCGATCACGGCGGTCCAGTCTTCGTGCGTCATCTTGCGGAACACGACGTCGCGCGTGATGCCCGCGTTGTTGACCAGCACGTCGATCTCGCCGACTTCGGCCTTGACCTTGTCGAACGCGTCCTTGGTCGAGTCCCAGTCGCCGACGTTGCCTTCCGACGCGATGAAATCGTAGCCGAGCGCCTTCTGGTCCTCGATCCACTTCACGCGCCGCGGCGAGTTCGGGCCACAGCCGGCCACTACCTTGAAGCCGTCTTTCAACAGACGCTGGCAGATGCTGGTGCCGATGCCGCCCATCCCGCCCGTTACGTACGCAATTCGCTGAGACATAGATCTCACTCCATTTTCTTGGTTTCGAGAGCTGCCGGAGGCCCGCTCTGACTTCACGTGGCGCCGGCCGAAACCGCGATCGGCCGGCGCCCGGATTCGGTTCGCCGGTAACGGACGACCGGTTACGGACGCTCGACCGCGAGTGCGACGCCCATCCCGCCGCCGATGCACAGCGACGCCAGCCCGCGCTTCGCATCGCGCTTGACCATCTCGTGCAGCAGCGTCACCAGGATCCGGCAGCCCGACGCACCGATCGGGTGACCGATCGCGATCGCCCCGCCGTTCACGTTCACTTTCGACGTGTCCCAGCCCATCTGCTTGTGCACCGCCAGCGCCTGCGCCGCGAACGCCTCGTTGATCTCCATCAGGTCCAGGTCGCCCGGCGTCCAGCCCGCGCGCTCCAGGCACCGGCGCGACGCCGGCACCGGACCCATCCCCATCACGCTCGGATCCACGCCCGCGTTCGAGTACGCCTTGATCCGCGCCAGCGGCGTCAGGCCCAGCGCCGCCGCCTTCTGCGCCGACATCACCAGCACCGCCGCCGCGCCGTCGTTCAGGCCCGACGCGTTCGCCGCCGTCACCGTGCCGTCCTTCGAGAACGCCGGCTTCAGCCCCGCCAGCGATTCCGCCGTCACGCCGTGACGCACGAATTCATCGGTCGCGAACTGCAGCGGCTCGCCCTTGCGTTGCGGAATCGACACCGGCACGATCTCGTCGTCGAAGCGCCCGGCCTTCTGCGCCGCTTCCGCCTTATTCTGCGACAGCGCCGCGAACGCGTCCTGCTCGTCGCGCGTAATGCCGTATTCCTTCGCGACGTTCTCCGCCGTGATGCCCATGTGGTACTGGTTGTACACGTCCCACAGCCCGTCGACGATCATCGTGTCGACCAGCTTCGCGTCGCCCATCCGGAACCCGTCTCGCGAGCCCGGCAGCACGTGCGGCGACGCGCTCATGTTCTCCTGGCCGCCCGCGATCACGATCTCCGCGTCGCCCGCGACGATCGCATTCGCCGCCAGCATCACGGCCTTCAGGCCCGAGCCGCACACCTTGTTGATCGTCATCCCAGGCACCGCCGCCGGCAGCCCGGCCTTGATCAGCGACTGCCGCGCCGGGTTCTGCCCCGAGCCGGCCGTCAACACCTGGCCCATGATCACTTCGCTGATCTGCTCGGGCTTCACGCCCGCACGCTCCAGCACCGCGCGGATCACCGTCGCGCCCAGCTCCGGCGCCGCAATCTTCGCAAGCGAGCCGCCGAATTTGCCGACCGCGGTCCGCGCGGCCGATACGATCACTACGTCCGTCATTTCCCTTTCCTCCAGGCCCGCACGACACGGCGCATCGTTACCGGCCCTGTTAAAAAAACTGCGGTGCATCGAACAGCGTGCGCCGCTGTCCGGTTTTCGTCAATCGCGCTGCAACACGTAGCGTCCCGGTGCCGGCTCGATCACCGGAAACTGCGCGGAACCCGGCTTGGCCGGCGGCGCCACCTTGCGGCCGCCGTACTGGTCGAGCCACTCGACCCAGGTCGTCCACCAGCTTCCGGGCTGCTCGGTCGCACCGGCAAACCAGTCGTCCGCGGTTTCGGGCAGGTCGCTGTCGTTGACCCAGTAGCTGCGCTTCTTCTTCGCCGGCGGATTGATCACGCCCGCGATGTGACCCGACGCGCCGAGCACGAACTTCAGCGGGCCCGACAGGATCGACGTCGACGCGTAGGCCGTCTGCCACGGCACGATGTGATCCTCGCGCGAGCCATAGATGAAGGTCGGCACGTCGATCAGCGACAGGTCGACGGATTCGCTGCACACGGTCAGCGCGCCCGGCTCGCGCAGCTTGTTCTCGAGATAGGTATTGCGCAGGTACCACGCATACATCGGGCCCGGCAGGCTCGTCGAGTCGCTGTTCCAGTACAGCAGATCGAACGGCGCCGGCGTGCGGCCCTTCAGGTAGTTGTCGACGACGTAGTTCCACACGAGGTCGTTCGGCCGCAGGAACGAGAACGTATTCGCGAACTCGACGCCGCGCATCAGCCCCGGTTGCGAGCCGTTCTTGCCGCCGATGGTCTGCTCGCGCATCTGCACGTGCGCCTCGTCGACGAACACGTCGAGGATGCCCGTGTCGGTGAAGTCGAGCATCGCGGTCAGCAGCGTCATCGACGCGGCCGGATGTTCGCCGCGCGCGGCAAGCACCGCCAGCGCAGTCGCGAGCATCGTGCCGCCGACGCAGAAGCCGAGCGTGTTGATCTGTTCGCGGCCGCTGACCTGCTGCACGGCGTCGATCGCCGCGAGCAGCCCTTCGTTCATGTAGTCGTCCCACGTCTTGTGCGCGACCGAAGCATCCGCATTGCGCCACGACACGAGAAACACCTGATGGCCGCTCGACAGCGCGTGCGCGACGAGCGAATTCTCGGGCTGCAGGTCGAGGATGTAGAACTTGTTGATGCACGGCGGGACGATCAGCAGCGGCCGCTCGAATACCTTGTCCGTCTTCGGCGAATACTGGATCAACTGGATCAGATCGTTCTCGTAGACGACCGCGCCTTCAGTACAGCCGAGGTTCTTGCCGACCACGAACTGCGATTCGTCGGTCTGCGAAATCTTGCCGCGCTGCAGGTCGCCGAGCAGGTTCATCATCCCCTGCCGCAGACTTTCGCCCTGCGTGTCGAGAATCGATTTCTGCGCGTCGGGATTGAGTGCGAGGAAGTTGCTCGGTGCGGCGGCGGCCGTCCATTGCTGGACCGTGAACCGGATGCGCTCGCGCGTTTTCGGATCGGTCTGAAGCGCGTCGGCCAGTTCCTGCAGATAGCGCGCGTTGAGCAGATACCAGGCAGCCGCGAACGCATGCGCCGGCGACGCCTTCCACGCATCGCCGCTGAAGCGGCGGTCCTTCAGTTCGGGCGATTCGAGCTTCGCGGCGGCCGCCTGCTGCATCAGCGTCATGCAATCGCGCGCGTAGTCGGCCTGCAGCGTCTGCAGCCGTTCGGGCGGAATCGCGGCAACCGGCAGCTTCAGCCCCGCGAACGGCGACGCCATGCTGCCCAGATCAGGCATCGACGGCACCTGGAACGGAAACGAAGTCGGGAACTGGAATGTCGCGAACGGATTGACGGTGGCCGATGCGGTCGCGGCGCGCGCCGGATCCGCAAAACCGCGCCACGCACTCAACCACGACTCGAACATCTGCTGCATCGGCTGGGTGACCGGATCGAAGCCGGTGCTACCCGCGGAAGTGCCCGCCTGAGCGGACGTCGACGAATTTTTCGATGCTGTCATTACCTGCCTTACCGGTGATTCGTGAGCGTCTATCGTGAAATCCTGCTCGCGCGCGGCGTGCCGGCTGCGAGCCGGGCCGTCATGCTCTGGAGAGGCGTCTCCAGATTCTGCCGCAGTGCGGTATTTTTATCATTATCGTTTTCCCCCATGTGAAGCGCCATGTCAAACCGCTGAACATTTCTGCGCAGAGATAATCCGTGTGCAACAGACGGGACAAGGGTTCCGGCGAAACATAAACATTTTGGTCGACTTGACTTCGGGATTTTTCATTCGACTGCGCATGCAACGCCGTATTGCCGTCTAAATATCGAGATAACCGATTTCGCGACGCAACAAAACCATGCGCGCATGCGCATGCGTCAATCTGCCAGCCAGATCGCCGCCGCCATGCGGCCCGTCACACGGTCGCGCCGGTACGAATAGAAGCGCGCGCGTTCGGTGACCGTACAGGCTGTCCCGCCGCTCATGTGCGCCACTCCCGCACGCGCGAGACGCAGGCGTGCGAGCGCATAGATATCGGCCAGAAACTTGCCGGGCGCGCCGTCGATCGCGACGAACGCACGACGGGTTTCATCATGCTCCGACTGCGGAGCCGTGTCGAGAAACGCGTCGCGCACGTCGGCGCCGACCTCGAACGCCTGCGGGCCGATCGCCGGCCCGAGATACGCATGAAGCGTGTCCGTCGCGCCGCCCGCGAGCGCCGCGACGCGCGCCGCGGTCTGCTCGACGATGCCGGCCGCGAGCCCGCGCCAGCCCGCATGCGCAGCACCGACCGCGCGCCCCTGCGCGTCGCACAGCAGCACGGGCAGGCAGTCGGCCACCATCACGACGCAGACGGCGCCCGACCGGTCCGTGACGCTTGCATCCGCCTGCACCGGCGCCGCAGCCGCGGGCGCCGCCGCGATCACCTCGTCCGCGCGCACGATCTGCGCGCCGTGAACCTGCTCGAGCCATGCCGCACTCGACTGGCCCGCCAGCGCGAGCAAGCGCGCGCGATTGCCGGCGACATGGGCCGGATCGTCACCGGTATGCAGGCCGACATTCATCCCGCCCGCCATCGCGGCACCGTCCTGCCAGCGCCCGTACGGGCCTTCGCTCACGCCGCCGTCGCGCGTCGTGATCAGCGCGCGCACGCGCGGCGACACCTGCCAGTCGGGCTGTACGCAGTCCTGCCACGTCAACGGCGCCAGGTTCGTCATCGGCACTCACTCCTCCTCATCGTCCAGATACGGCTCATCGTCGTGATACTCGCCGCCGAAATCGTCATCGTCGTAGACACCGTCATCGTCGTCGAATTCCTCATCGCCCTGTCCGAAGCCGAGCGCCGCGACGAGTGCATTCATGTCGTCCGGCAGCGGACAGCGCCACTGCATCGCCTTGCCGGTGACCGGATGCACGAGACCGAGCCGCCATGCATGCAGCGCCTGTCGCGCGAACCCGTCCGGCAGCGGCGCGACCGAGCGCTTGCCGCGCGCGCGTCCGTAGACGGGATCGCCGAGCAGCGGGTGCCCGGCGTGCGCGCAGTGCACGCGGATCTGATGCGTGCGGCCGGTTTCGAGGTCGCACTGGATCGCCGAAACCGGCTGACGTTGCCACACGCATGTGTCAACCGTGCGGAAATGCGTGCGCGCGGGCTTGCCCGACGCGCCCGTGACGACGGCCATGCGGGTGCGCTCGCGCGGATCGCGGCCGATCGGCGCGTCGATCGTGCCTTCCTCGGGCATCGTGCCCCACACGAGCGCGAAATAGCGGCGCTTCACCGTGCGGGCCTGCAACTGGCGCACGAGGTCCGTCTGCGCGGCCAGCGTGCGTGCCACCACCATCAGGCCGGAGGTCTCCTTGTCGAGCCGGTGGACGATCCCCGCGCGCGGCAGGCCGGCCGCCGCGTCGCCGTAGCGATGCAGCAGGCCGTTCAGGATCGTGCCGCTCCAGTTGCCGGCCGCCGGGTGCACGACGAGGCCGGCCGGCTTGTTGATGACGACGAGCGCGTCGTCCTCGTAGATGACGTCGAGCGGCACGGGCTCCGGGGTGAACGCGAGCTGCTCGGGAAGCAGGTCGGGCACGAGCTCGATCTTCGCGCCGAGCGGCACCGGCTGGCGGATCTTCGCGGGCGCGCCGTCGACCAGCACGCGCTGCGCCTCGATCCAGCTCTGCAAGCGGCTGCGGGAGAATTCGGGGAACAGTTGGGCGAGCGCCTTGTCGAGGCGTTCGCCCGCGAGCGACAGCGGCACTTCGACGACGCGCGGCGCGTCATCGTCCGCCGCGGACGGCGTCACGGGCGGTTGCAATACGTCGCCGGTCAGATCGTCATCGAGGGAATCCCCCGAGGCAGCGTCGGCGGGCCGACCGCTTGGGCTATAATCTTCGCGATTTGGTGTGCCCGGCTGGGCATTCTGCGAACTTGAACGGGTCATTTAGACTGGGTCACCGAGACTTGAAGCTAGGACATGCGAGCATGATGAATTCGACCAAACGTACGGCCAGAACCGTCGCCGCCCGGGCTGCGGCGGTAGCGGCCGCGGCCCTCATCGCCGGCTGCCACGGCTTGCCGCAGAAGCAGGACGAGACGGCTACCTGGTCGAACAACAAATTATACTCAGAGGCCCAGGACGCACTGTCCGGCGGCGACTGGGGCAAGTGCGCGAAATATTTCGAATCGCTGCAAGGTCGCGATCCGTTCGGCCATTTCGCGCAACAGGCGCAGATCAACGTCGCGTACTGCAACTGGAAGGACAACGAAGCGGCAGCCGCCGACCAGGCCGTCGACCGCTTCATCCAGCTCCACCCCGATCATCCGGATATTCCGTACGCGTACTACCTGAAGGGGATGATCCACTTCAACGACGATCTGGGCCTGTTTGGCCGCTTCTCCGGCCAGGACATGAGCGAGCGCGATCCGCAGGCGCTGCGCGAATCGTACGATGCGTTCAAGGTCGTCGTCGACCGCTTCCCGAAGAGCAAGTACGCGCCCGACGCGGCCGCGCGGATGCGCTACATCGTCAACGCGCTCGCGTCGCACGAAGTGCACGCGGCCGACTACTACTATCGTCGTGGCGCGTATGTCGCGGCCATCAACCGCGCGCAGCTCGCGATCAAGGACTACAAGGGTGCGCCGGCGATCGAAGACGCACTGCACATCATGATCCTGTCGTACGGCAAGCTGAACCAGCCGCAACTCGCCGAGGACACGAAGCGCGTGCTTGCGGGCACGTTCCCCGACAGCCCGTACGTGACGGGCCATTCGCGCCCCGGTGCGAAGAAGTCGTGGTGGCAGTTCTAAAGCGCTGCGCGACGCAACACCAGTTGCACGAACAAAAAACCCGGCCATCGAGCCGGGTTTTTTGTTAGCGCCGCATTTCGGCGGCACCACAAGTACGGTCGCGCGGCGGTCGCCGCGCGCGCCGTCACATGCGTTTTTCCGAGCGGTGCTCGTCGAAGAAGTCCTGAACGACCGCGATCTCGCGAGTCCGCTTGAACGGCGGCAGGCTCTGCCAGATCCGGCGCCCGTAAGGCTTGTCGACGAGCCGCGTGTCGCAGATCATCAGCACGCCGCGATCCGTCTCCGCACGAATCAGCCGACCCGCGCCCTGCTTCAGCGTGATCACGGCCTGCGGCAACTGATGCACGGCGAACGGACTCAGGCCCTTCTTCGTCAGCGCGTCGAGCCGCGCGGCCAGCACCGGATCGTCCGGCGGCGCGAACGGTAGCTTGTCGATCACGACGAGCGACAGCGCGTCGCCGCGCACGTCGACGCCTTCCCAGAAACTCTGGCTGCCGACCAGGATCGCGTTGCCGTACGCGCGGAAGCGATCGAGCAACTCGGTGCGGCTCGCATCGCCCTGCACGAGCAGCGGCGTATTCCAGCCACGCGACTCGATCACGTCGCGCAGCTTCGACGCGATCCGGTCGACCGCGCGCAACGTCGTGCACAGCATGAACACGCCGCCGCCGGACGCCTCGATCGCCGGCAGCGCAGCATCGAAGACGGCATCGGTAAACGCGGGCGAAGACGGCTGAGGCAGGTTGCGCGGCACGTACAGCAGCCCCTGCGACTGGTAGTCGAACGGGCTCGCGAGCGTCATCGAACGGCGCGAGCTGAGGCCCATCTGCGCCGCGTAGTGCGTGAAATCGCCGCGCACCGACAACGTGGCCGACGTAAACACCCATGCACGCGGCACGCCCGCGCGCTGCTTCGCAAAGATCGGCGCAACCGACAGCGGCGTCTCGTGCAACTGGACGGTATGCGCGAACACCTCGACCCAGCGCACCTTCTCGTTCGGATCGCCGCCGGACGCAGCCTTGTCGCCGGCCGCTGCCTCATCGGCCTTCGCGGCCGCTTCCGCCGCGCCGGGCGCGACCCAGCCGGCCAGCAGGTCTTGCAATTCGCGTGCGCGCCGCAGGCATGCACCGAGCGACTCCGCCCGTTCGGCCTGGCTCGCGAGCGCCGACGCAAGCGCATCGAGCGCCGCCTCGAGCGCGTCGAGCGCGCCGAACATCGGGTGGTCGTCGCCGAGCTGCGCGAGCGACATGCGGACGATCTGGTCGTTCGTGAACGCGAGGCGCAAGTCGCGCGCCGCACGTTCGAGATCGCCGCCGAGCTTCACCCACTCGACCGCGTCGCGCGCATGGCTCAGGCCTTCGGCCACCGTGTCGCGTGCGAGCTCGAGGATCTGCGTCGTCGACAGCGTCTCGCCGAAGAACAGCGTCGCCGTCTCCGGCAACTGGTGTGCTTCGTCGAAGATGATCGTGTTCGCGTTCGGCAGCAGCTCGGCCATCCCCGTGTCGCGCAGCATGATGTCCGCGAAGAACAGGTGGTGGTTGACGACGACGACGTCGGCCTGCTGTGCCTCGCGCCGCGCCTGCATCACGAAGCATTCCTTGTAGTGCGGGCACTCCTGGCCGAGGCAGTTGTCGCGCGTCGACGTGACCATCGACCACACGGGTGCCGTTTCCGGCACGCTCGCGAGTTCGGCCTTGTCGCCGCTCTTCGTGATCTTCGCGAAGCGGACGATTTCCTGCAGGTAGGCCGTATCCTGCCGCGACGGCAGGCGGCCGTTGTCGGCCGTGCGTTGCAGGTAGTAGTGGCACAGGTAGTTCGCACGGCCCTTGAGCATCGCGACCGTCACCGGCACCGCGAGCGCGTTGCGAACGGTCGGGATGTCGCGCTGGAACAACTGGTCCTGCAGGTGCTTCGTGCCGGTCGACACGATCACCTTGCCGCCCCAAAGCATCGCGGGCACGAGATACGCATAGGTCTTGCCGGTACCCGTGCCGGCTTCGACGATCAGCGTGTTGTCGCCTGCGTCGCTGTCGGACTCGGCGGCCGCGGCATCGTCCGCCGCCGGCCCGGCCGTCTTGTCGCCGTCGCCGAGGCGGCGCGCCGGCCGCTTGCGGGTTTCGAAGATCTCGGGCTCGGGCATCCGGCGCGCGGACGCTTCCATCGCGGACGCGACTGCACGCGCCATCTCGATCTGCGACGTACGCGGCCGATAGCCGTCGAGCGAGCGCGCCAGCAACCCGCCTTCGCCGAAGATCGTGTCGAGTTCGTCGACACGCTTGCGGCTCAGCTCGAAGGTGCCTTCGGGCGCACGAACGCGCCCGGCGGACGATGTGTCTCGCCGGGCATCGGGGGTGGCTTCAAGCGGTGAATTCAAGGCAAGCGTTCCTGTGTCCAGCGCCCGAGCGGCGCCGGCGCTTGCCAGGCCGCGCTCAGGCGCGCTTATCCGGTTCCAGCTGCGATTGCAGCAAAATGATTTTGTCCTTGGCCGCCAGCTTTTCCTTCTTCAGCCGGTGCAGCGTGATGTCGTCGATGTCGGAGTGTCCTTCCTTCAGCTCGATCTCCCGAGCGAGCTGCTGGTGCTGCTCCTGCAATGCAGCCAAACGGTTGTGCAATTCCTGCTGCTGTTCCGTGAGACGGTTTTGCATGTTTGCCTCCTCATCGAAGCAGCGCGCCGACTGGCGTGCCGACGCGCACGAAACTGATTTCCGATCAACCCAACACGTTACTGCCCCTGCTGTTGCTGCTGCTTGGCCTTGTCGGCCGCTTCCTGCTGGCGCCGCTCGACATCGGCCTTGTGCTGCGCGGCTTCGTTCTGCTTCTGCTCGTAGCGCGCGGCGTTGTCCGCCCGTTCCTGCGCCTTCTGCGTCGCCTGCTGGTGCGCCTGATCGAGCTTGCGCTGGAAGTCCGCCTGCTTCTGGTCGTATGCCTGCTTGCTCGCCGCGCGCTGCGGCCCTTCCGCGCCGCGCTGCGCCCGCTTCAGCGCATTCTGCTCCTGCTTGTCGCGGAACGCAGCCGCGTTCGCCGCGTCGTTCGCCGCGCGCTGCGGCGCTTCCGCCGCGTTCTGCGCCTGCTTCAGCGCCTGTTGCTGGTCGCGCTGCTGCGCACGCACCGCACGCTGCTCGTCGTTCAGTGCGAGTTGCTCCTGGCGGATGCTCGCGCGCTCGTCGCGCATCTGGTCGCGTGCCTTGCCGAGACAGTGATTGACGAAGAACTTGCTGTAGCAATCGTGCTCGGCCACCGCATAACGATAATCGTTTTCCGCGGAGCGCTGATTGAGCACTTTTTGACGGGCGTCGAAATCCGGTGCGGCTGTGGTCGTATCGGGCGCGGCTGCGACGGCGGGCGGCGCGGTTGCGCCCGAAGCCTGCGCGAACGCGCCGGAAGGCCCGACGGACAAGGCCGCGGTGAGCGCTGCGCCGAGCGCGACGAGAGAAATGCGGGAAGTTGGCAACGTCGTAGGAAAGCTGCGGGACATGTGTCAAATTCTATCACCCCCGGCTGGACGCTCCGCCATTTATGGCAAAATGCCCCGCTTCACCCACCCGCGGCATCTGGCCCGTCGGGCCCGCCGTGCAGCCTGCCGCTCCGGGCCTGCCGGCCCGCGCCGCGATTTCAGCAGGCAGATCATCCACGACATGACGGAAACCGTAGCACTCAAGATCGTACAGCGCATCGCCACCGAACTGTCCGTCCAGCCGCGCCAGGTCGCGGCGGCCGTGCAACTCCTCGACGAAGGCTCGACCGTTCCGTTCATTGCCCGGTACCGCAAGGAAGTGACCGGCAACCTGGACGACACGCAGTTGCGCCAGCTCGAGGAACGCCTCCTGTATCTGCGCGAACTCGAGGATCGCCGCGCGTCGATCCTGTCGAGCATCGACGAACAGGGCAAGCTGACCGACGAACTGCGTTCCGCGATCGATGCGGCCGACAGCAAGCAGGTGCTCGAAGACCTTTATCTGCCGTACAAGCCGAAGCGCCGCACGCGCGCGCAGATCGCCCGCGAAGCCGGCCTCGAGCCGCTCGCGCAGGCGCTGCTCGCGAACCCGCTGCTCGACCCGCAGGCCGAGGCGGCCGCGTACGTCGACGCCGACAAGGGCGTCGCCGACGTGAAGGCCGCGCTCGACGGCGCGCGCGACATCCTGTCCGAACAGTTCGGCGAAACGGCCGAGCTGCTCGGCAAGCTGCGCGACTACCTGCACAACCAGGGCGTCGTGTCGTCGGCTGTCGTCGAGGGCAAGGAACACGAGGAAGGCGAGAAATTCCGCGACTATTACGACTACGCGGAAACGATCAAGACCGTGCCGTCGCACCGCGCACTCGCGCTGTTCCGCGGCCGCAACGCGGGCGTGCTGACGGTCAAGCTCGGCCTCGGAGAAGAGCTCGACGCGCAGGTGCCGCATCCCGGCGAGGCGATGATCGCGCGCCATTTCGGCATCGCGAACCAGAACCGCCCGGCCGACAAATGGCTGTCCGACGTATGCCGCTGGTGCTGGCGCGTGAAGGTGCAGCCGCATATCGAGAACGAGCTGCTCACGCAACTGCGTGAAACCGCCGAAACCGAAGCGATCCGCGTGTTCGCGCGCAACCTGAACGACCTGCTGCTCGCGGCGCCGGCCGGCCCGAAGGCCGTGATCGGTCTCGACCCCGGCCTGCGCACGGGCGTGAAGGTCGCGGTCGTCGACCGCACCGGCAAGGTACTCGCGACCGACACGATCTACCCGCACGAGCCGCGCCGCGACTGGGACGGCTCGATCGCGAAACTCGCGCGCATCGCCGCGCAGACGCAGGCCGAACTGATCAGCATCGGCAACGGCACCGCGTCGCGCGAAACCGACAAGCTCGCGAGCGAACTGATCGCGAAACACCCTGAGCTGCGCCTGCAGAAGATCGTCGTGTCGGAAGCCGGCGCGTCGGTCTACTCGGCGTCCGAGCTCGCCGCGAAGGAATTCCCGGAGCTCGACGTGTCGCTGCGCGGCGCCGTGTCGATCGCACGCCGCTTGCAGGATCCGCTCGCGGAGCTCGTGAAGATCGAGCCGAAGGCGATCGGCGTCGGCCAGTACCAGCACGACGTGAACCAGCGCGAACTCGCCCGCTCGCTCGACGCGGTCGTCGAGGATTGCGTGAACGCGGTCGGCGTCGATGCGAACACCGCATCGGCCCCGCTGCTCGCGCGCGTGTCGGGCCTGAATGCGACGCTCGCGCGCAACATCGTCGACTACCGCGATGCGAACGGCCCGTTCCCGTCGCGCGAGCACCTGCGCAAGGTGCCGCGCCTCGGCGACAAGACGTTCGAACAGGCCGCCGGCTTCCTGCGCATCAATGGCGGCGAAAATCCGCTCGACCGCTCGTCGGTGCACCCGGAAGCCTATCCGGTCGTCGAGCGGATGCTCGCGAAGATCAGCAAGCGCATCGACGACGTGCTCGGCAACCGTGAAGCGCTGTCGGGCCTGTCCCCCGCGGAATTTGTTGACGAACGTTTCGGCCTGCCGACCGTGCGCGACATCCTGTCCGAACTGGAGAAGCCGGGCCGCGATCCGCGCCCGGAATTCAAGACGGCGACGTTCCGCGAAGGCGTCGAGAAGGTGTCGGATCTCGTGCCAGGCATGACGCTCGAAGGGGTCGTGACGAACGTCGCCGCGTTCGGCGCATTCGTGGATATCGGCGTCCATCAGGACGGCCTCGTCCACGTGTCCGCGATGTCGACGAAGTTCATCAAGGACCCGCACGAAGTCGTGAAGGCCGGCCAGGTCGTCAAGGTGAAGGTGCTCGACGTCGACGTGAAGCGTCAGCGCATTGCGCTGACGATGCGCCTCGACGACGATGCGGCCGCCCCCGGCATGCCGTCGCGCGGCAGCCAGGATCGCGGCAACGCGGGACGCGGCGCAGCACGCCCGCCGCGTTCGCGCGAGCCGGAACCGGCCGGCGCGATGGCCGCGGCATTCGCGAAGCTGAAGCGCTGAACGCGCGAAAGCCGTCGACGCACAAAAAGCCCGCTGCAAGGCGGGTTCTTTGTTGCTGCCACGAACGCGCACGGCTCGACGGCGCCTGCGCGCACGCAGTCGGCTATCGGACTGGATGGTTTGGCTTGTGCGGATACGCGGCGCGATACGGCTGCGTTTGCTGTTGCGTTTGCTGTTGCGTTTGCTGTTGCGTTTGCTGTTGCGTTTGCAGCCGGCGCGATGCGAACGATCGCGGCAGGCCCCGGCGGGCGGCAGACGCGGCGCGCGGCCAGAAGGCCCGCGCGCCGCGCCCGGTCAGATCTCGATCTTCGTGCCGAGCTCGACGACGCGGTTCGCCGGAATCGAGAAGAAGTCGGTCGGCTTCGCGGCATTCTGATGCATCCACGCGAACACGCGCTCGCGCCAGATCGACATCCCTGGCAGATGCGTCGGTACGACCGTTTCGCGCGCGAGGAAGAACGACGTATCCATCAGTTCGAACGTCATGTCGTGCGTGCGGCCGAATTCCTCGAGCACGGCCTTCACGTCCGGCGTCTCGTTGAAGCCGTACTCGGCCTTCACGATGTACAGCCCGCCGCCCGCATCGCGCGAGCTCAGGCGCTTGTCGTCGCGCACGTAAGGAAAGTCGCGCGTGACGAACGTCAGGAAAATGGTCCGCTCGTGCAGTACCTTGTTGTGCTTCAGGTTGTGCAGCAGGCTGACGGGCACGAGCTTGTCGTTGCCGGTCAGGTAGATCGCGGTGCCCGACACGCGATGCGGAGGATGCGCGAGCAGCCCCTGCAGGAACGGCTCGAGCGGAATGCCGTCGGCCGCCGTGCGCTCCTTGACGATGTGGCGCCCCTTGTACCAGGTCATCAGCAGGAAGAACAGCAGCGCGCCGATGCCGAGCGGCAGCCAGCCGCCCTGCGCGACCTTCAGCAGGTTCGCGCCGAAGAAGCCGAGATCGACCGCGAGGAACACCGCGATGATCGCGCCGACCAGCAGGCGGTTCCAGTTCCACACCTTCACCATCACGACGGCCGCGAGCACGGTCGTGATCACCATCGTCGCCGTCACCGCGATGCCGTATGCGGCAGCGAGGTTGTCGGAACTCTTGAAGCCGATCACGATGCAGAGGATCACGAACAGCAGCAGCCAGTTCACGACCGGCACGTAGATCTGGCCGATCGCGAGTTCAGACGTATGCAGTACCTTCATGCGCGGCACGTAGCCGAGCTGGATCGCCTGCGACGTCAGCGAATACGCGCCCGAGATCACGGCCTGCGACGCGATCACGGTCGCGACCGTCGACAGCACGACGAGCGGCAGCAGCCCCCATTCGGGTGCCAGCAGGAAGAACGGGTTCTCGATCGCCTTCGGGTTCTGGATCAGCAGCGCGCCCTGGCCGAAGTAGTTCAGTACCAGCGACGGCATCACGAGCCCGTAAGCGGCGAGGCGGATCGGCTTCGCGCCGAAGTGGCCCATGTCCGCGTAGAGCGCTTCCGCGCCGGTCAGCACCAGCACGACCGAGCCGAGCACCACGTAGGCCTGCAGCAGGTGATCGGCCATGAACGATGCCGCGTAGTACGGGTTGATTGCCGCGATGATGCCCGGCACGCGCACGATGTGGTACACGCCGAGCGCCGCGATCACGACGAACCACAGCACCATGATCGGGCCGAACAGCTTGCCGACCAGCGCGGTGCCGTGGCGCTGGATCCAGAACAGCGCGATCAGGATCACGATCGTGATCGGCAGCACGAGGTGCGACAGGTGCGGCGTCGCGATTTCGAGACCTTCGACGGCCGACATCACCGAGATCGCCGGCGTGATCACCGCGTCCCCGTAGAACATGCACGCGCCGAATATCCCGAGCGCCATCAGCGCGCCCGCGACGCGGGTTCTCGAGTCGAGCGGCCGCAGCGACAGCGCCATCAGCGCGAGTACGCCGCCTTCGCCGTTGTTGTCTGCCCGCATCACGAACAGCAGGTACTTGATGCCGACCACCAGGATGATTGCCCAGAACAGCAGCGAGATCACGCCGAGAATCGAGCTTTCGGTCAGCGGGATGCCGTGCGCGGGGCTGAACGCCTCCTTGAGCGAATACAGCGGGCTGGTGCCGATGTCGCCGAACACGACGCCGATGGCTGCTATCGCTAGCGCCCGCATCGAGTGTTGTTGCGTCGAGTGCGGCGCGTGTGCTGCGTCGGTCGCGTGGATCGTGTCGTTCATATGAAGCGTAATAATCGGGTCCGGGTCGGACAAAACGAGCGCTATTCTACTCGCGCCCCCGTGAAACGCCGCCCTGCTCTGTTGCCGTGAAACCACGTGATCCACGCTGCGCATGCAATCCGGCGCGAGCTGTGGCAGGGCTGCCATCATAGCCGGGGTGGCGCCGTCTGCCTACCGGTCAGGCCGGGAACACCGCACGACGCACGCGGCGTACCCATGAAAAACGGCGCCGCAAGCGGCGCCGTACAAGGCTTTCCTTCGATCGGCCGGCCGCTTAGGCGCCCGAACCGTCGCGCTGCGCGCGACCGCGCTTGATCCACGCCTCGAGGTTGTGCGGACGAACCGTGTCCCACTCCTCGAACGGCTGATGAATCCACGGATTCGTCGGCAGATATTGCGTGTGATAGTCGGGCTTGACCGTCGAGCAACCCTTGTACCAGAGCACGGCCGAACGCACGGCCGTCACGGCCGGATAACGCTCCTTCAGGTGCTCCTGCACACGCGCGAGCGTGACGCCCGAATCGACGAGATCGTCAACCAGCAGCACGTTGCCCGCGAGGTTGCCGCGCGTCATCGTGATGTACTGCGCGATGTCGAGGTCGCCCTGCTCGGTGCCGGCCGCTTCCCGGTACGAACTCGTCGCGAGGATCGCGAGCGGCACGTCGTAGATGCGCGACAGTTGATCGCCGACGCGCAGGCCGCCGCGCGCGAGGCACAGGATCTGGTCGAACTTCCAGCCCGACGCGTGCACCTCGAGCGCGAGCAGCTCGATCAGACGGTGATACTCGTCCCAGCCTACCCACAGGTTCTTGTCATCGTTGCGCGGATCGGTCATCAAGTCTGCCGCCGTCATCGTGATTTGCTGCGTCATCTGGGGTTACACCTTGAACGGATGGCGGAGCAGGATCGTTTCGTCGCGGTCCGGGCCCGTCGACACCATGTCGACCGGCACGCCAGCCACTTCCTGGACGCGGGTCAGGTAGGCCTGCGCGTTGGCCGGCAGTGCTTCCCACGTCTTGATGCCGACCGTGCTTTCCTTCCAGCCGGCGAACGTTTCGTACACGGGCTCGCAACGCGCCACATCGGCAGCGCCGCGCGGCAGGATGTCCACATCCTTGCCGTCGATCTTGTAGCCGACGCACAGCTTGACCTCGTCGAGGCCGTCGAGCACGTCAAGCTTCGTCATGCACAGGCCCGACACGCCGTTGATCTGGATCGAGCGGCGCAGCGCGGCCGCATCGAGCCAGCCCGTGCGGCGCGGACGGCCGGTGACGGAACCGAATTCCTTGCCGACGTTCGCGAGCGTGACGCCGACCTGCTCCTGGCGCTGCGGGTTGTCCGCATCATACAGTTCGCTCGGGAACGGGCCCGAACCGACGCGCGTGCAATACGCCTTCGTGATACCGAGAATGTAGTTGAGCTTCTGCGGACCGACGCCCGCGCCGGCCGACGCCGCACCCGCGACGCAGTTGCTCGACGTGACGAACGGATAGGTGCCGTGATCGATGTCGAGCAGCGTGCCTTGTGCGCCTTCGAACAGCAGGTTCTGGCCTGCATTGTTCGCGTCGTACAGGCGGCGCGACACGTCGGCCACCATCGGCTTCAGGCGGTCGGCATAACCGAGCATCGTGTCGAGCGTGGCCTGGAAGTCGACGGCCGCGCCACCCAGGTACTGGGTCAGCACGAAGTTGTGGAAATCGAGGTTCTCGCGCAGGCGGTCGGCGAAGGTCTTCGCGTCGAACAGGTCCTGCACGCGCAGCGCGCGGCGGCCGACCTTGTCTTCGTACGCGGGGCCGATGCCGCGGCCCGTCGTGCCGATCTTGCCCGCGCCCTTGCGCGCTTCGCGCGCCTGGTCGATCGCGATGTGGTACGGCAGGATAAGCGTCGCGGCTTCGGAAATGAACAGGCGGTCGCGCACGTTCACGCCGGCTTCTTCGAGCTCGCCGATTTCCTTGAACAGTGCCTCGGGGGACAGGACGACGCCGTTGCCGATGTAGCAGGCGACGCCTTCACGCATGATGCCCGACGGAATGAGGCGCAAGATCGTTTTCTTGCCGCCGATGATGAGGGTGTGGCCGGCGTTGTGGCCGCCCTGGAAACGCACGACGCCCTGAGCGTGGTCCGTCAGCCAGTCGACGATCTTGCCCTTGCCTTCATCACCCCATTGAGTTCCCACGACGACGACATTGCGCCCGGGAGTCACGTTCACTGCGCTGGCAGACATGTTGATTCGTTAGCTGGTTAAAAACGTATTCTACCTATGTTCGCGGGCGATTCCGAATTTTTCCGTTTCGCTTCAACGATATGCACGCCGAAGCACGGCCCGCGAACGCCTGTTTATCGGGGTTCGACCACCCATGCGCCGTTGCGCTCGACGAGCGAACGGTCGCATGCGAATTCGTCGAGCACGTGGTCGTGGCCCGGCAGTGCCTGGATCACGACCTCACCCGCATCGCGCAGCGTCGCGACGGCCGCACTCAACGCGTCGTCCTGCGCCCACGGCGCGAGAATCGCGGTGCCGCGCGCCTCGACCGGCGAAATCCGCGCGAGCTCGCGCAGGTCGAGCGAAAAGCCCGTTGCCGGACGCGCACGGCCATATGCCTGGCCGACGTGGTCGTAGCGGCCGCCGCGCGCGATCGCGTTCGGCACGCCGTCGATGTAGGCGCTGAACATCGCACCGCTGTGGTACGCGTAGCCGCGCAGGTCGGCGAGGTCGATCGCGACTTCGGCGCCCTTCGCCTGCGCGGCGAGCTGCGCCAGATCGTCGAGCGCCCGCGTGATTTCGGGCAGCACCGGCAAGCGCGCGCGCGCCTCGGCGAGCACGCTCGCGTCGCCGTAAAGGTTCGGCAGCGCGCGCAGTGCCGCGCGCGTATCGGCGCCGAGATCGTCGGTAAGCTCGTTCAGCAGCGGCACGTCCTTGCCCGACAGCGCGTCGTACAGCGACTCGCCGCGCTCGGCGGCCTGCGCATCGCGCGCCAGCAGCGCCGCGAGCACGCCCGCGTGGCCGAGGTCGAGACGGATGCGCGACAGGCCCGCGAGATGCAGTGCGTCGAGCATCAGTTGCTGGATCTCGAGATCGGCTTCCAGACCGGCATGCCCGTAGATTTCGGCGCCGATCTGGATCTGCTCGCGCGTCGCGTGCAGGCCGCGCGGGCGCGTATGCATCACGTGGCCCGCATAGCAGAGACGCGTCACGCCCTGACGGTTCAACAGGTGCGCGTCGATCCGCGCGACCTGCGGCGTGATGTCCGCGCGCAGGCCCAACGTGCGGCCCGACAACTGATCGACCAGCTTGAAGGTGCGCAGGCGCAGATCGGCGCCGCCGCTCGTCAGCAGCGACTCGAGATACTCGAGCAGCGGCGGCATCACCATTTCGTAGCCGTACGAACGGAAGCGGTCAAGCAGCCTGCGGCGCAGCTCCTCGATCTTGCGCGCTTCCGACGGCAGTACGTCGGCGATATTCTCGGGAAGTAACCAGGTCGACATCGGTACGGTCCTACGACGGGAAACAGCGCGCGACACGCGCGCCGCGATGTGAATCGGAAATTCGAAATCGGGCGGAACGAACGGCGGATGCGCCGTCCGGATCAGGTCGCCGGTCAGGTTGCGAGCAGCAGCAGCACAAGCCCGAGCACCATCACGATCAGGCCGCCGATCCGGATATGATGCGGCGGCCGCTCAGCTATTCTACGAAACGTGTCGCGCCAGGCGACGGGAAACACGAAGGGAAACGCCCCCTCGATGATCAGCATCAGCGCTACTGCGAGCAACAACGAGCCAGCCAGGTCCATGCGAGCGACGGCGCCGCTCGACGCGGCGCCCCAAGGTCAGTGTTTGCGGGGAGCAGGAGCCGCCGGTGCGGCACCGCCCGTCGGGCTGCGCATGAAGCGGAAGAACTCGCTGTCGGGATCGACGACGATGATGTCGTTGCGCTTGAACGTATTCCGGTAGGCCTGCAGGCTCGCGTAGAACTGATAGAACTGCGGATCGCGGCCGAACGCGTCGGCGGCGATCGTCGCGGCCTTCGCGTCGCCCTCGCCCTTGATCGTCTGCGCGGATTTGTACGCGTTCGCGAGCACGGCCTGCTGTTCGCGTTCGGCGTCGGCCTTGATCTGCTCGACGTCGGCCGCGCCTTCTGCACGCACCTGTGCGGCCTGATCGCGCAGCGCGCCGATCATCCGCTGGTAGACGGCATCCGTCTGCGCGGCCGGCAAGTCGACGCGCGTCAGTTGGACGTCGACCACGTCGACGCCGAAACCGGACGCCTTCGCCTTCGCCGCATCGCGGGCCGCGTCGGCGATCGCGCGCTGGCCGCCGAGGGCATCGTCGAGCGCACGCTTGCCGAACGCGTCGCCGAGCGCGCCCTTCAGCGCGCCGGCCAGGCGTTCGGTCGCGGCCGCCGGGTCGCCGCCCGTCGCCGTGAAATATTTCAGCGGATCGCTGATCCGGTACTTCACCGCATACGCGACGAGCAGGTCGTGCTTGTCTTCCGTTGCCAATTGCAGCGGATCGGACGATTCGAGCGACTGCAGGCGCGTGTCGATCAGCGTGGCCGTCTGCAGTGGCGGCGGCAGCTTGAAATGGATGCCGGGGCCAGCGAGTTCGGGCTGCGCGCCGTCGCGGCCCGACAGCACGGCCGTATGGCGCGGATCGACGGTCAGGACCGTCGAGGACGCCGCGAAGGCAACGATCACGATTGCGACGACGAGCGCAATGATTCGGTTCATGTTCTGCGCTCCCCGTTACTTCAGATCGTCTTCACGCGACCGGCTGCGGAACGCTTCGCGCGATCGCTGCACGTCGGTGCCCGACGCCGCGGCGGCCGGTGCCGCGCTCGCGGGTACGGCTGCCGCCGGCGCAACGGCCGCCGGTGCCGACGCCGCATCGGGCGCGCTCGCGCCGGTGGATGTCGCGGCGTTTTGCCGCCCCTGCTCGACGAGCTTGTCGAGCGGCAGATACACGACGCTGTTGCCGCCCTTGTTGCCGACGAACACCTTCGTCGCGTTCGAATAGATTTCCTGCATCGTTTCGAGGTACATCCGCTCGCGGATCACCGCCGGCGCCTTCGAGTACTGCGCGTAGACCTGCTTGAAGCGATCGGCATCGCCTTCGGCTTCCGTAATCACGCGACCGGAATACGCCTTCGCTTCGTCGACGAGCTTCGCGGCATCGCCCTGCGCCTTCGGCAGCAGGTCGTTTGCGTACGCCTGCGCGGCGCGCTTCGCGGCCTCGCGCTCATCGCGCGCCTTCGCGACTTCACCGTAGGCGGCCTGCGTCTGCTCGGGCGCCGCGACACTCTGCATCGTGACGGCCGTTACCTCGAGCCCCGACTGGTAGCGGTCGAGATCGCGCTGGATCGCGGTGGAAAGCTGCTCGCGCAGCGCGTCGCGGTCCTGGTTCAGCACGTCGGCCGCGCTGCGCGTACCGACGATCGCACGCACCGCGGCCTGCGCGGCCTGCGACACGCTGCGCTCGGGATCCACGCTGCGGAACAGGTAATCGGTTGCGGAACGAATCCGATACTGGACGATGAAGCGCACGTCGACGATGTCGGCATCGCGCGTCAGCATCGCCGCTTCCTTCACGTTCGCGAGGCGCACGACGTTGTTGCGGCCGATCTCGATCGAGCGGACCTGCGACGTATCGACGATCTCGTGCGACGCGAACGGATACGGCGCGCGCCAGTGCACGCCCTGGCCGACCGTGCCCGACAGCTTGCCGAGCTGCAGCACGACGCCCGTCTGGCCGTCCTGCACGACGAACAGCCCGCTGCCCGCATAAACCGCGACCAGCACGCCGATCACGATGCCGACGCCGACCCGCGCGGCACGGCCGTTGTCAGGACGGAAGCCATTGCCGCCCTTGCCGCCGAAAAGGCCGCTGAGGCGCCGGTTGAAGTTGCGCCACATCTCGTCGAGATCGGGCGGACCTTCGCCGTCGCCGCTTTGCGGACGCTTCGATTCGTTCGCACGGGGACGGGATCCGTCTTTGCCATTGCCTTCGCCGCGTCCCCAGCGGGGATCGTTGATCGACAGCAAGGCGCGCATCCGCCGCCAGGTACTCCGCTCGTTGTATTCGTTCACCAGAGTTTGTTCACCAGATTAGGCGCCGGCTAACCGGCCGGGACCGGTTAGCGCCCGTGTTCGGAAATCGTGCGGTCTTCGTGTGGTTCAGCGGACGCGCCGTCGAGCGCGCCGTTGGGCAACATCGCACTGGAAAGGTGTTCCGCGGAGGCGATCTCGGCGATGGCGGCACGCAACGCGTCAAGACCCTGACCGGTGCGCGCGCTCAAAAAGACGCGCGAAATATTACCATACTCGTCCCGCTCGACCGCGTCGCCGCGGGCCGCCAGCTCGGGCACGGCGTCGATCTTGTTGAACACCAGCACCTGCCGGATCGTGTCCGCGCCGATCTCGTGCAGCACGCCGTTGACCTGCTCGATCTGCTCGAGCCTGACCGCACTCGATGCATCGACCACGTGCAGCAGCAGATCCGCGTGGATCGTTTCCTCGAGGGTCGCGCGAAACGCCGCGACGAGCTGGTGAGGCAGCTCGCGGATGAACCCCACCGTATCCGACACGACGATCTGGCCGACCTCGTCGCCGAGGTACACGCGCCGCGACGTCGTATCGAGCGTGGCGAAAAGCTGGTCGGCCGCGTAGGCCTGCGCTTTCGTCAGCGCATTGAACAGCGTCGACTTGCCCGCGTTCGTATAGCCGACGAGCGACACCGACATCGTGCCGCTGCGCGCGCGCTGCCGGCGTTGCGTGCTGTGTTGCCGGCGCAGCCGGTCGAGCCGCGACTTCAGCATCTTGATGCGCTCGCCGATCAGCCGGCGGTCGGTTTCGAGCTGGGTTTCGCCGGGACCGCGCAGGCCGATACCACCCTTTTGCCGTTCGAGGTGGGTCCATGCGCGAATGAGCCGCGTCGACAGGTATTGAAGCTGCGCGAGTTCGACCTGCAGCTTGCCTTCGTGGCTGCGGGCGCGCTGCGCAAAGATGTCGAGGATGAGGCTCGTGCGATCGACGACTCGCCTGTTAAGCGCCCGCTCCAGATTGCGTTGCTGGGCCGGTGCCAGTGCGTGGTTGAAGATGACGATTTCGACGTTGTGCGCGTCGCAGGCAAGCCGCAATTCTTCGGCTTTGCCGCTGCCGATGAACATCGCGGCATCGGGACTGGAGCGACGACCCGTGAGGGTGACGGCGGGACGGGCCCCCGCGCTGGAGGCGAGAAGACTGAGTTCTTCGAGACTGGCTTCGAAATCGGTCTTGCCGAAATCGATGCCGACGAGCGCTGCGTTGATCAAATTATCGGGTGTCAAGATAAGGCGGCTGGCATCGGTCGCTCGCGGCGACCGGATGCCGGCCGCTGCGATAGGTTAGGACGAAGCTTCAGCGTCCGGGTGGAAATTCACCGGGCGCGCCGGCACGACCGTCGAGATGGCGTGCTTGTATACCATCTGGGTCACCGTATTACGGAGCAACACGACGTACTGGTCGAACGATTCAATGTTCCCTTGGAGCTTGATGCCGTTGACGAGGTAGATCGAAACGGGAACGTGCTCTTTGCGCAGTGCGTTCAAAAACGGGTCTTGTAACAATTGCCCTTTGTTGCTCATGGCGTACTCCATCTTTTTTTGCAGGTTGATCTGGATTGGCGGCGAAGAAAAAGAGATCCGGCGCCAATCGCTACACTATAGCCGATTTTGCCTGCCCCGCCCGGGCGTAGGCCTTGCGGCCTATCCCTTGCGGGGCGTGCTTCAGCCCTTGTCCGCGTACGGATTGTTCGACGAACGGAACTCTATGCGCAATGGAGTCCCGGTCAGCGAGAAAGTTTCGCGGAACCGGTTTTCCAGGTAGCGCTTGTACGTTTCCGTCACGGCGTCGAGCGCGTTGCCGTGGATGACGATGATCGGCGGATTCTGGCCGCCCTGGTGCGCGTAGCGCAGCTTCGGACGCACCGGGCCGCGACGGCGCGGCTGCTGGAACTCGACGGCCTCGATCAGCGCGCGCGTGAGCTTCGGCGTCGGCAGCTTCGCCATCGCCGCCGCGTACGCGTCGTCGACCGAGCGCATCAGCGTGCCGATGCCCGTCTTCTTCGCGGCCGAAATGAAGTGCGATTTCGCGAAGTCGAGGAATTTCAGCTTGCGGGTCAAATCCGCTTTCGCACGATCGCGCGCGTGGTCGTCGAGCCCGTCCCACTTGTTGACGCCGATCACGAGCGCGCGGCCCTGCTCGACGACGAAGCCGGCGATGTGCGCGTCCTGGTCGGAAATGTCCTGCTGCGCATCCAGCAAAAGAATGACGACGTTCGCGTCGGAGATCGACTGCAGCGTCTTCACGACCGAGAACTTCTCGATCGCTTCGAACACCTTGCCGCGGCGCCGCAGGCCGGCCGTGTCGATCAGCGTGTATTTCTTGCCGTTACGCTCGAAGTCGACGTAGATCGAATCGCGCGTCGTGCCCGGCATGTCGAACGCGATCACGCGGTCCTCGCCGATCAGCGCGTTCACGAGCGTCGACTTGCCGACGTTCGGCCGGCCGACGATCGCGATCTTGATGCCGCGCGACGGGTCGTTCTCGTCTTCCTCTTCGGGCTGGTCCCTGTATGCGACTTCCAGCGCCTCGTTGATCATGTCGGTCACGCCATCGCCGTGCGCGGCCGAGATCGCGCGCGGGTCGCCGAGCCCGAGCTCGTAGAAGTCGGTCGCGACCGCCGTATACTTCATCCCCTCGGCCTTGTTGACGACGAGGAAAATCGGCCGGCCGGTCTTGCGCAGGTAGTCGGCGATCGACTTGTCCTGCGGCGCGAGCCCGTTGCGGCCGTCGACGATGAACACGACGACGTCGGCCTCTTCAACCGCCTGCCGAGTCTGGCGCGCCATCTCGTGCAGGATGCCGTCCTTCGCGACGGGTTCGAAGCCGCCCGTATCGACGACCAGGTACGGCCGCTCGCCGACGCGCCCTTCGCCGTAATGGCGATCGCGCGTCAGGCCCGGCAAGTCGGCGACCAGCGCATCGCGCGAGCGCGTGAGCCGGTTGAACAGCGTGGATTTCCCCACATTGGGGCGCCCAACAAGGGCAATGACCGGTTTCATCTGTGTTTTCTACGGTGAAGCGCAGCAGCGGGAGGCCCGCTGCTGCGGGCGGCTGCGCTGAATGAAAATATCACGAATTCGCGCCGCGCCGGATGCGCGCGCCGGGCGCGCGTCGTGCGCGCCGTCGTCTTTCGTCTCGAACTGCCTTTCAAATACCGAGCGGCCGGGAACACCGGCCGCCTTCATGTCGCGCGGCCCAGGCGCGCGGGACGAGCCCGCCGCACCTCGGCTGCGCATGTTTCCTGCGCGTCAGCGCGGACGGAACCCGTACAGGCCGCCGTCCTTCGTCTGCACCACGAGCGTATTGCCCGCGAGGACCGGTGCTGCCGTAATCGCGCTGCCATCCGTCTTCATCCGCGCGATGAAGCTGCCATCTTCGCGCGACAGGAAGTGCACGAAGCCCTGGTAGTCGCCCATCACGACCGCACGCCCGAGCAGGTACGGCACGCCGACGTCGCGGCTCTTCAGCTTGTCGTTGCGCCAGAGCTGGTTGCCCGAGGCCGCGTCGTACGCCGTCACGACCGACCAGTCGTCGCCGCCGGCGACCACCGAATCGTCCTGCGCGAGGCCGCTGCGGCTCGAGAACGCCTTTTCCCACAGCGGGCGGCCCGAGTTCGCATCGAAGCAGCCGAGCTGCCCCTGGAACGTCACCGCGCAGGCTTCCGCGCCCACGAGCGTCGGCGGACCGCTGACGTCGTTGATGCGCTCGACCTCGGTCACGCCCTTCGGGAACGACACCGGAGTCTGCCAGAACGGCTCGCCCGTCTGCAGGTTGATCGCGACGAGACCCCCGCCCGGGAAGCCCGCCAGCACCGCCGCGTCACCCGCGAACGTCATGCCGGCCGACACGCGCAGGTTCAGCGGCACCGCGCGGTTGCGGTAGTTCCACTTCTGCTCGCCCGTCTGCGCGTTGAATGCGATCACCTGGCCGTCGATCGTGCGGACGACCACGAGGCCGTTGCCGACGAGCGGCGGCGAGAAGATCTCGCCCTGCACGCTGGTCTTCCACAGTTGCTTGCCGTCCGGGCCCAGCACGAACACGCCGCCCTTCAGCGCGCCGACGGCGGTCAGGTTGCCGTCGCTGCCGACACCGGCCGACAGGTCCGAACCGACCTTCGAGCGCCAGATCGACTGGCCCGTCTTCGCGTCGATCTTCTCGACCGAACCGTTTTCACCCGCCGCATAGACGGCGTCGCCCACGGCCACCGGCGAGAACAGATAGCGCCCGCCCTTGCCGACGCTTGCCTTCCAGACCTGTTGCACGTCCATCACGGGCTTGAACTCGGTGAGCGGCGTCGGCACGCGGCGCGCATCCTTCGACGACGAGCAGGCCGCCAATGCCAGGACAGCCGCCGCGCAGGCAACGGGCACAGCGTAACGTTTCAGCAAATTCATCGGTTAGCGAAGCAGAGTTAAGAGGTTGAGGGGACCGGGGTTCAGCCGCCGAGCGCGTCCAGCTTGAACTGCACGAGCTGTCGCGCAGACTGATCGTCCTTCGACAGGCCGTCGAGCGCGAGCTTGTATGCGGCGCGCGCATCGTCGGTCTTGCCTTGCGCGGCAAGCAGGTCGCCGCGGCGATCGGCCACGAGGCCCTTGAATGCATCGAGCGGCGTGCCCGACAGCAGCGCGAGGCCCGCGTCGTACGCCTTCTCGTCGAGCAGCAGCGACGCGAGACGCAGCTTCGCGATCTGCTTGTACTCGTCATCCTTGGCGTGATCGACAGCCCATTGCAGTTGCGTCTTCGCACCTGCGGAGTCGCCGGCCGCGTACAGCACCTTCGCGGCCGCGAGCGCCGTCATCTGCGCATACGGCGTGCTGCCGAACTTGTCTTCCATGTCGGCGGCCGCGCGAGCCATCGTCGCCTTGTCGTTCGCGGCGGCGGCCTTCTGGACTTGCTCGTACAGCCCGGACGCCTCGGCAGCCTGACGGCGCTGCCAGTAGTTCCAGCCGTTGAAACCGGCCGCGACGACGAGCGCCGCGAGCACGATCCACGTGGTGAGGTTGCCCCAGCGGGCCCACCACGCCTTGACACTTTCAATCGATTCTTGTTCGTCGTGATAACTCATCGGCGAGCGATTCCTTCCTGTTCAGGCCTTTCTTGTCGAGCGGATGCCAGCGCGATCAGTCGTCGCCGTCTTCGGCGGATGCAACCATCGCATTGATTAGGAATTCGGTCAAGCTTTCGACCGGTACGGTCTGCTGAACGTTCTTTTCCCCATCGTCGCCCGCCCCGCGCAGTGCTTTCACGCCCACCGTGCCGTTCGCGACCTCTTCTTCGCCGAAGATCACCGCGAATGCCGCGCCGCTTGCATCGGCCCGCTTCATCTGCGACTTGAAGCTCGCCGGCGCGCCGTCGGCGCTGCAGTGGAAGATCACGTCGAGGCCCGTGTCGCGCAGGCGCTCGGCCGCGATGAACGCCTGCTCGCGGGCGGTCTCGCCCTGGTGCACGACGTACACGTCGACGCCTTCCTGCTCGGGCGCCAGATCCTCATCCTTCAGCAGTTCGAGGATGCGCTCGATACCCATCGCCCAGCCGCACGCGGCGGTCGGCTTGCCGCCGAGCTGCTCGATCAGCGGATCGTAGCGGCCGCCGGCCGCGACCGTGCCCTGCGCGCCGAGCTTGTCGGTCACCCACTCGAACACGGTCAGGTTGTAGTAGTCGAGGCCGCGCACGAGACGCGGGTTGATCTTGAACGGAATGTTGTTCGCGAGCAGCAGGCGCTGCAGCCCTTCGAAGTGCGCGCGCGATTCGTCGCCGAGGAAGTCGATCAGCTTCGGCGCGTTCTGCGCGACCTCCTGCAGCGCGGGATTCTTCGTGTCGAGCACGCGCAGCGGGTTCGTATACAGGCGACGCTTTGCGTCCTCGTCGAGCACGTCGACAAACTGCTCGAGGTACTTGATCAGTTCGACGCGATGCGCGGCGCGCTCTTCGGCGAGGCCGAGCGAGTTGATCTCGAGCTTGATGCCGGTCAGGCCGAGGTCGTCCCACAGGCGCTGGCACATCATGATGATCTCGGCATCCGCATCGGGACCCGCGAAGCCGAGCGCCTCGACGCCGACCTGGTGGAACTGGCGGTAGCGGCCGCGCTGCGGACGCTCGTGACGGAACATCGGGCCGATGTACCACAGGCGCTTCGGGCCGTCGTACAGCATGTTGTGCTCGATCGACGCGCGCACGACGGCCGCGGTGTTTTCCGGGCGCATCGTCAGGTTCTCGCCGTTCAGCGCGTCGGTGAAGCTATACATTTCCTTCTCGACGATGTCCGTGACTTCGCCGATGCCGCGCGTGAAGAGCTGCGTGTGTTCGACGATCGGCGTGCGGATGTTCTGGTAGCCGTAAGCGCGCAGCAGCGATTTCACGGTGGCTTCGAAGAATTCCCACAGGCCGGCATCCTGCGGGAGGATGTCGTTCATGCCCTTGACGCCGGTAAGCTTTTCTATCTTGCGTTTCTGTTCAGTCATCGTGTGTGGACGAATTAATTCACGGTCGCGTCGGCGCGGCCATAGTTGCGTGCGACGTAGTCGCTGACGATCTGCTGGAATTCCTCGGCGATCCGCTCGCCGCGCAGCGTCTTGACCTTCTCGCCGTCGATGAAGACGGGCGCGGCCGGGTTCTCGCCCGAACCCGGCAGGCTGATGCCGATGTTCGCGTGCTTCGATTCGCCCGGGCCGTTGACGATGCAGCCCATCACCGCGACGTTCATCTTCTCGACGCCCGGATACTCCTTGCGCCAGGCCGGCATCTGCTCGCGCAGGTAGGTCTGGATCTGCATCGCGAGTTCCTGGAACAGCGTGCTCGTCGTACGGCCGCAGCCCGGGCACGCGATCACCATCGGCGCGAACGAGCGCAGGCCCATCGTCTGCAGGATTTCCTGGCCGACGATCACCTCGCCCGTGCGCGATGCGCCCGGTTCCGGCGTCAGCGAGATACGGATCGTGTCGCCGATCCCTTCCTGCAGCAGCACGCCGAGCGCGGCCGTCGATGCGACGATGCCCTTCGAGCCCATGCCGGCCTCGGTCAGCCCGAGGTGCAGCGCGAAGCCGCAGCGGCGGCCGAGTTCGCGGTACACGGCAATCAGGTCCTGCACGCCGCTGACCTTGCACGACAGCACGATGCGGTCGCGGGCCAGACCCAGTTCGACCGCACGCTCGGCCGAGCCGATTGCCGACTGGATCAGCGCCTCGTACATCACGCTTTGCGCATCCCACGGCTGCGAACGCGCGCCGTTCTCGTCCATCATGCGGGCGAGCAGGTCCTGGTCGAGACTGCCCCAGTTCACGCCGATCCGCACCGGCTTGTCGTACTTGGCAGCGGCCTCGATCATCTGCGCGAACTGCGTATCGCGCTTCGCGCCCTGACCGACGTTGCCGGGGTTGATCCGGTACTTCGACAGCGACTCCGCGCAGCCCGGGTAATCGCGCAGCAGCAGGTGGCCGTTGTAGTGGAAATCGCCGACGAGCGGCACGGTCACGCCCATCCGGTCGAGCTGCTCGCGGATCGCCGGCACGGCGGCCGCGGCCTCGGGCGTGTTGACCGTGATGCGCACCAGTTCGGAGCCCGCGTTCGCGAGTTCCTTGATCTGGATCGCCGTGCCGATCGCGTCGGCCGTGTCGGTATTCGTCATCGACTGCACGCGCACCGGCGCGGTGCCGCCGATCGTCACGAGCTGCCCGCCCCAGCGGACATCCACCGCATGCGACACGCGACGGGGCTGATGCCCGCCGAACACCGGCTCGGTTGAACAAATCTGACTGCTGCGTGGGGATTGGGCTTCGGATTGCATCGATAGATCCATTTACGCGGAATGCGCCGCAACGCAGCGCATGAATTGAAAAAGCGCCGTGCCCTCACGGCCTGCCGGTATCGACGACAGACCTTCGCCACGGCGCTTGACGTCAGGGCAACGTGAACCGCGCCACATTGCCCCGCGCTGCCGAATATTTTGCCGGATCGACAGGTTTTCCGTCGAACGCGACCGCGTCGAGGCCTGCCTTGTTGCCGATCGTGACCTTGAACGGCCCGTCGCCAGCGACCTGCTTCGTCTCGCCGGCCCGCACCAGCGCCGAGAACAGCTCCTTGCCGTTCTTGTCACGCACGCTGAACCAGCAATCCTGCTTGACCTTCAGTTCGACCATCGACTGGCCAGCCGCGACCACGACGCTCGCCGGCTCGGCCGGCGCGGCGGCGCTCGCGGCCGTCGTTGCCACGACCGGCTGCGATGCAGCCGCCGTCGCGACCGGGGCCGCAGGCGCCGCGGGCGCCGGTACGGCAGACGCAATCGCCTGCGTCGCTGCAGCGGACGTCGCCGCCGGGGCCGGAACCTCATTGGCGGCTACGGCCGACGCGCCGCTCGCGGCTGCCTCTTCAACGGAAGACGATGATGCCGCCGGTGCGCTCGCAGCCGACGCATGCTCCGCGTCGCCGCCCTTGAAGCGCGCGAGCAGGCTCGACGAATCGCCGCCAGTGTGCCACATCAATACGGCAACCACCGCGACGACGACGATCGCCGTTCCCCACAGCCACGGGTGGTTGCGCGACGAACCGCCCAGCGGAATCGACACGCGGCCGCGCGGCAGATCCGTCCCCGACGATGCGGGCATCGACAGGTCGACTTCCGGCACTCCGCGCTCGCGGCGCAGCGCCTGCGCGAACGGTTCCGGGTCGACGCCGAGCATCTTCGCGTAGCTGCGCACGACGCCGAGCGCGAACGTCACGCCAGGCAAATGACTGATGTCGCCGGCCTCGAGCGCTCGAAGCTTCTGCGGTGCGACCTTGAGCCGCGCCGATACGTCGTCGACCGTCCAGCCCTTCGTCTCCCGAAGCTGCGCCAGCCGGCTGCCGACCGCCGCCAGCGATTCAAGTCCCGCCGGTGCCGGTTTTGCGGCATTCGTCTCTGCGCCGTTAGTCGGCTGCGGCTCACTCATCCTTGTCCTCGCGTCGATTCTTCTTCACTGGCGGCCGCCGCCGGCTCCCGCCGGCCTGCACCCGCAACTGTTCATACCATGCGCGGCGCCGTGGCGCCGCGACCGATCGCTATTCGCGTGTTGTACCGCCAAGAGGTTCGGGCATCCTTGGCTAGGCACCCCCGTCAAACTGCCCGAACTTCGATGATTTTTGCTGCTGCGCCCGTTCGTTCCGCGAGGCGCGTGCGGTCCTTCACCGCGCCGGCCAGCTGGCCGCATGCGGCATCGATATCGTCGCCGCGCGTCTTGCGCACGGTCGTGACGACACCCGCGTCGATGAGGACCTGTGCAAAGCGCTTGATCTGCTCCGGCTTCGAGCGGATGAGGCCCGATTCCGGAAACGGATTGAACGGGATCAGATTGAACTTGCACGGCACGTCGCGCGTGACGGCCAGCAGTTCGCGCGCATGCGCTTCGGTGTCGTTGACGCCGTCCAGCATGCAGTATTCGAAAGTAATGAAGTCGCGCGGCGCGACTTTCAGATAGCGCTGGCACGCAGCCATCAGCTCGCGAAGCGGATACTTCTTGTTGAGCGGCACCAGTTCGTCGCGCAGCGCATCGTTCGGCGCGTGCAGCGAAACGGCCAGCGCGACCGGCAATTCGGCGCCGAGGCGGTCCATCATCGGCACCACGCCGGACGTCGACAGCGTGACGCGGCGGCGCGACAGGCCGTACGCGTTGTCGTCGAGCATCAACCGCATCGCGGGCACGACCGCGCTGTAATTCAGGAGCGGCTCGCCCATGCCCATCATCACCACGTTGGTGACGACCCGCTCGGCCTTGCCGTTCGGGCCGGGCGCGCGGCCCAGCGACGCTCGCAGCGCAAATTCGGCCATCCGTAGCTGGCCGATGATTTCGGCTGTCGACAGGTTGCGGGAAAAGCCCTGCTTGCCCGTCGAACAGAAGCGGCAGTTGACCGCACACCCGGCCTGCGACGACACGCACAGCGTGCCGCGCGTCTCTTCCGGGATGAACACGGTTTCCACCGCATTGCCGTTTCCGACGTCGATCAGCCACTTGCGCGTACCGTCGGTGGAAACGTGATCGCTGGCGATATCCGGCATCACGATCGACGCTCGATCCTTGAGTTTCTCCCTCAGGGACTTCGCGAGATCGGTCATGCCGTCGAAATCGCCGGCGTTGTACTGATGGATCCAGCGCTGCAACTGCTTGGCGCGGAACGGCTTCTCGCCGAGGCTGCCGCAGTACGCGACAAGACCCTCGGCATCGAAGTCGAGAAGATTGACGGAAGTTTCGCTCGTCATGATGTGCTGCCTTGCCGCGTGCGCTGAATCCTGCCTACCTGCTGCCAGCCAGAGCTTAACGCGAGTAAACGTTCATTTCCGGGAAGAAGAACGCGACTTCGACCGCAGCCGTTTCTGCTGCGTCCGAGCCGTGCACGGCGTTCGCGTCGATGCTGTCGGCGAAGTCGGCGCGGATCGTGCCCTTTTCCGCCTTCTTCGGATCCGTCGCGCCCATCAGGTCGCGGTTCTTCAGGATCGCGCCTTCACCTTCCAGAACCTGGATCATCACCGGGCCCGAGATCATGAAATCGACGAGATCCTTGAAGAACGGACGCGCTGCGTGAACCGCGTAGAACTTCTCTGCGTCAGCACGCGACAGGTGCGCCATGCGCGATGCGACGATCTTCAGGCCGGCGCCTTCGAAACGGCTGTAGATCTGGCCGATCACGTTCTTTGCCACCGCATCCGGCTTGATGATCGACAGGGTGCGCTCGATTGCCATAAAAACTCCAAGAAATTAAGAAGTTACAGGTTCAAATGAATCCGCTATTGTAGCACGATCCCGTGTATCATTGCGATTGAACCCTTACACGCGTGAAAGGTTCCGAATTCATATGTTTTGCGCCACGCATCCATTGAAACCTCGCGGCGCGGAACGTATCTTAGCCATAGCTGTTCCGGTTTGCTGCGCCGCACACCGCGCGCGCCGAACCGGCCCCGGACGCCCACGCGTTCCATGTTAGGAGAAACCATGAACGACTATCCGTACAATTTCGGTCGCGGCGGTTCCGTCAGCACCGCCGAGGTTCGCAACCGCGTGCTGCGGAACACGTACTGGCTGCTCGCGCTATCGATGGTGCCGACCGTGCTGGGCGCCTGGGTCGGCGTCACGACGGGCTTCTCGCTGTTCGCGGCCACGAGCCCGATGATGAGCCTGCTTGCGTTCTTCGCGATCGCGTTCGGCTTCATGTTCGCGATCGAGCGGACGAAAAACAGCGCGGCCGGCGTGTTCGTGCTGCTCGGCTTTACGTTCTTCATGGGCCTGATGCTGTCGCGGCTGCTGAGCTTCATCCTCGGCTTCTCGAACGGCCCGTCGCTGATCATGCTCGCGTTCGGCGGCACCGGCATCATCTTCGCCGCGATGGCGACGATCGCCACCGTCAGCAAGCGCGATTTCTCGGGGCTCGGCAAGTGGCTGTTCATGGGCGTGATCGTGATCCTGCTCGCGTCGGTCGCGAACATTTTCCTGCAACTGCCGGCACTGATGCTGACCGTGTCGGTGCTCGCGATCGCGATCTTCTCCGCGTACATGCTGTTCGACGTCCAGCGCGTCGTGAACGGCGGCGAGACGAACTACATCTCGGCGACGCTCGCGATCTACCTCGACCTGTACAACGTGTTCACGAACCTGCTCGCGCTGCTCGGCATCTTCGGCGGCAACCGCAACTGACGTTCGCCACGCACCATGAAAAAACCGGCCCGAGGGCCGGTTTTTTTACGTCTGCCGCCCGGCTCAATCACGCTCGAACAGCGCAATCGATTCGACGTGCGACGTATTCGGGAACATGTTCACGACACCGGCGCCCTTCAGCCGGTAGCCGGCCTCGTGCACAAGCAGGCCCGCGTCGCGCGCAAGCGTCGACGGATTGCACGACACGTAGACGATCCGCTTCGGCAGCGGGCCTTCGCCGCTTTGCGCGATCTCGGCCAGCGCCTTCGACACCGCGAGCGCGCCTTCGCGCGGCGGATCGATCAGGAACTTGTCGAATGCACCGAGCGCACGGAGGTCGTCGCCCGTCACTTCGAACAGGTTCCGGCACGCGAACGTCGTATGGCCGTCGACACCGTTCTCGCGTGCGTTCGCAAGCGCGCGCGTCGTCAGCGTGTCGCTGCCCTCGATGCCCATCACTTCGCGCGACAGCCGCGCAAGCGGCAGCGTGAAGTTGCCGATCCCGCAGAACAGGTCGAGCACGCGGTCGTCGCGCGACGGCGCGAGCAGGCGCAGCGCGCGCCCCACCAGCACGCGGTTGATCTGATGGTTGACCTGCGTGAAGTCGGTCGGCTTGAACGGCATGCGGATACCGAACTCCGGCAGCGTGTAATCGAGCGACACGTCGAGCGGATAGAACGGCGTCACCGTGTCGGGGCCCTTCGGTTGCAGCCAGAACTGCACCTTGTGTTCGTCCGCGAACGCGCGCAGCAACGCTTCGTCGTCCGAGTTGATCGGCTCCAGCACACGCAGCACGAGCGCGGTGACCTCCGAGCCGACCGCGAGCTCGATCTGCGGCATCCGATCGCGGATCGACAGCCCCTCGACGAGCCGGCGCAGCGGCACCAGCATCGCCGACACGTGCGGCGGCAGCACTTCGCAGCTCGTCATGTCGGCAACGTAACTGCTCTTCTTCTCGTGGAACCCGACCAGCACGCCACCCTTCTTCGCCACGTTTCGCACGGTCAGGCGCGCACGATAGCGATAGCCCCACGACGGGCCGTGGATCGGCGCGAACATCGTTTCCGCCCGCAGCTTCGCCAGGTGCCACAGGTTGTCTTCGAGCACGCGCTGCTTGACCGCCACCTGCGCGCGCATGTCGAGATGCTGCATCGAGCAGCCGCCGCAGGTGCCGAAGAACTTGCATTTCGGCTGCGTGCGCATCACGCTCGGGCGCAGAATGTCGACTACCGTCGCCTGCTCGTAGCTCGGCTTGCGGCGGTAGCTCGAATAGGTCACACGCTCGCCGGGCAGCGCGCCCTCGACGAAGATGACCTTGCCCGGCTCGCCGTCCTCGGTCATCGTGCGGCCGACACCGCGCGCTTCCATGTCGAGCGATTCGATCTCGAGAACCGGGGCGATCCCGGGCGCGACGGGCGCATTTTTCGATTTGCGCGTAGAAGTGGGGACGGCTTCAGACACCAGCTTTTCCTGACAAACGTTGAAGAAGGCGAGATTGTAGACGACGAAGGCCCGCATCGACCGCTTTGCATCGGGCAAGCGCCGACACTTAAGCATAGACGCCCCTGCATTGCGCCGGGACGGCCAGGCGAATAGCTCCCAGGAACGCCCGCAGCCGGCGGGATGCAAACCAGCCAGGAGAGGCCGGGAACCCGAAAGCCACCCGGCAGGAGGTTCGACCATGCGACTGATCGACTGGAACATCCAATGGGGTCGGGACGCCGACGGCGTTGTCGACCTTTCACGCACCGTCGCAGCGATTCGCCGACTCGGCGATTTCGACGTGCTGTGCCTGCAGGAGGTCACGCGCGGCTTCGACGCACTGCCTGGCCGGCCGGGCCTCGACCAGTTCGCCGAACTCGCGTCGCTGCTGCCCGGTTATACGATCGTCGAAGCCATCGGCGCGGACCTGCCGGCCATTGAACCGGGCGCCCCGCGCCGCCAGTTCGGCAATGCGATCGCGACCCGGCTGCCGGTCGGGCGCGTGTTGCGCCAGTTGCTGCCGTGGCCGGCCGACGCCGACGCGCCGTCGATGCCGCGCATCGCGCTCGACGCTGAGTTGCAGACGCCTTTCGGCCCGCTGCGCGTGGTCACCACGCACCTCGAATACTATTCGGCGCGCCAGCGGCTTGCGCAGGTCGATGCGCTGCGCGACCGGCATCGCGAGGCCTGCGCACACGCGGAACGGCCCGCGCCCGCCGAAACTGCCGAGGGGCCGTTCAGCGCGACCGGCCAGCCGCGCGACGCGATCGTCTGCGGTGATTTCAACAGCGCGTTCGGCAGCGATGCGTACCGGCGCTTCCTGGAGCCGATCGCCGACGCCCCGCACTTCGTCGACGCATGGAGGGCGCGGCATCCCGGCAGCACGCCGCCGCCGACGGCCGGCGTCTACGATACGGCGCAATGGTCGGAGGGGCCGCTCGCGTGCGACTTCGTGTTCGTGACCGATACACTGCTGCCGCGCGTCATGCGCTGCGAGATCGACGGCGACGTGCGCGCGTCGGATCACCAGCCGGTGCTGCTCGAACTCGCCTGATCGCGATGCCCGCGCTACGCAGCGAAGCCCGCCAGGTATTCGGCCCAGTGCGACGCGGGCTCCTGCGCGAGCGCGTTCTTCACGAGCAGGATCTCGTCCGTATACTCGCTCTGCGTCAGGCCGCCGCGCATCAGCTGGAACCGGCAGTACAGCAGGTACGTATTGACGACGTCGGTCTCGCAATAATTGCGAATTTCCTCGATCCGCCCGTCCTGGAACGCCGGCCAAACCTGGCTGCCGTCCATCCCGAGCTTGCCCGGAAAGCCGCACATCTTCGCGAGCGCGTCGAGCGGCGCGTTCGCGCGCGCCTGATACATCGCGAGCACATCCATCAGGTCGGTATGCCGCGAGTGATAACGCGAGATGTAGTTGTTCCACTTGAATTCGCGGTCGTCCTCGCCGAGATCCCAATAGCGGGTCGCGGGGATGCCGTGCACGAGCGCGCGGTAATGGAGCACCGGCAGATCGAAGCCGCCGCCGTTCCACGACACGAGCTGCGGCGTGTATTTCTCGATCACGCGGTAAAACGACTGGATCAGCGTCGCTTCGTTGTCCTGCGGCGTGCCGAGCGAGCGGACGCGAAAACCGTTGTTGTCGCGGAACACGCACGAGATCGCCGCAATACGCTGCAGGTGATGCGGCAGGAAATCGCCGCCGGTCTTCTCGCGCCGTGCGGCGAACGCATGTTCGGCCACCGCGGCGTCGTCGAGCGTCGCGGGCAGGTCTTCCAGACGGCGAATGCCGTCGACATCGGGAATCGTCTCGATGTCAAAAACAAGAATCGGAGTCATCGGTTACAGAACGGCGTCCTTGCGCACGCCGTTGGAGGCAAAAAACCGCTTGAGGCGCACCAGCGCTTCCTGCTGGATCTGCCGCACGCGCTCGCGCGTGAGCCCCATCTCGTCGGCGAGCTCCTCGAGCGTCGCCGGTTCGATGTGATTCAGGCCGAAGCGGCGCTCGATCACGTGCCGATGCTTGTCGGACAGCCGCGACAGCCACGCGCGCGTCAGCGTCTCGAGCTCGCGGTGCTGCACCTCGGCGTCGGGCGACTGGCTCTGGTCGTCGGGCAGCAGGTCGAGCAAGCTGCTCGCGGGATCGAGGTCGAGCGGCGCGTCGAGCGACGCCGTGTGCTCGTTGAGCGCGAGGATGTCGGTGACTTCCTCGGCGGTCTTGCCGGTGAGATAGGCGATGTCGTCGATGCTGGCTTCGCGGCGCTCGGCCGCCTCGCCCGTCGACATCGAATTCTTTTCGAGGTGGCGCTTCGCGCGCAGCACCTGGTTCAGTTCGCGGATCACGTGCACGGGCAGGCGCACCGTGCGGGCCTGGTTCATGATCGCTCGCTCGATGCTCTGCCGGATCCACCAGGTCGCATAGGTCGAGAAGCGGAAACCGCGTGTCGGGTCGAATTTCTCGATCGCGTGCATCAGGCCGAGGTTGCCCTCCTCGATCAGGTCGAGCAGCGGCACGCCGCGGTTCAGATACCCCTTGGCGATGCTGACGACGAGACGCAGGTTCCGCTCGATCATCACCTGCCGCGCCTCGAATTCGCCGGCCTTCGCGAGACGGGAATAACGCTGCTCTTCCTCGACGGTCAGCAGCGGCTTCACGCTGATGCGGTTCAGGTAATGCTGGATCGTATCGGCCGTGAGCTCGGCCTGCAGCAGCGTGCGGAAATCGTCGACGTCGGGCGCGGCTTCCGCGCGGCCTTCGCGCTCGTCGTCGCCACCGTCCGCCTCGGCGTCGCGTGCCTCGAGATCTCGTTCGTTTTCCGCGACGTCGTCGTCATCGTCCGTCGAAGCGCCAGCTCGCCCCGCCGATGCTTGCGTGGCACGACTGATCTTCTCAGACTCGGCTTGCGGCTCGTGGCGCTTCGATTTCGGCATGGTCGTCTCGGTTATTGAGGCGGCAAATACTTCAGCGGATCGACAGGCTTACCCTGCCGGCGAACCTCGAAATGCAGCATCACGCGGTCGGCATCGCTGTTACCCATCTCGGCGATCTTCTGCCCCTTCGTTACCGCGTCCCCCTCTTTTACCATCAAAGCGCGATTGTGTGCATACGCCGTGAGGTAAGTTGCATCGTGTTTGATGATAATGAGGTTGCCGTAGCCACGCAGGCCGTTGCCCGAGTAGACGACGCGGCCGTCGGCCGCCGCCTTCACGGCCTCGCCGGCCGTGCCGCCGATGTTGACACCCTTGTTCTTCGCGTCGTCGAACCCATTCAGCACGGGGCCGCGCGCGGGCCACGCGAACGTCACGGGGCCGCTCGGGGCCGCCGCCGTGTCGCTCGATCCGGTGGCCGCGGCCGGCGGCGCTGCGAGCGTGGACGACGTGCCGGCAGCCGGCGTCGCGGGGCCGCTGCTGAGCGGCGCGGTCGCGACGGTGGCGCCCGCGATCGGTGCGGCCGCCAGTGCGCCCGCAGCCGGTACGCCCGCAGCCGCAGCGCCGCCCGGCGGCGCAACGCGCAGCAACTGGTCGACCTCGATCTGGTTCGGGTTCGTCAGGTTGTTCCACGACGCGATGTCGCGATAGTTCTGCCCGTTCTCGAGCGCGATCCGGTACAGCGTGTCGCCAGGCTTCACACGGTAGAAGCCAGGCGGCGGCGGCCCGAGCGGCACCGCGGGCTGCGCAGTGGCGGTCGTGCCGAGCGACCCGGAGCGGTCGACGACAGGCGCGTTGTCGAGCCGCGTCGCACAGGCGGCCAGCAGCGTGGAGAACGCAGCCACACAGATCGCGCGCTGGGCGAACGTGAGCGGTTCCCTGGATCGGTTGTTTTGCATCGCGCGCAACATACTCATCGGTTTCAAATCACTCCGGATTTTAAAGGGACAAAGAAAACGCGATCAAGCCGGGACTCTCGCCATTGCGCGTGCGCGACGCGCTCGACGAGCGTGAGCACCTGGTGCTGCCCGCTCTGCGCGCCGACCGGTGCGACGAGCCGCCCGCCGATCGCGAGCTGCTCGAGCAGCGCCTGCGGCACGTCGAGCCCCGCCGCCGCGATCACGATCGCGTCGAACGGGGCCGCGGACGGCAGGCCGACACGCCCGTCGCCGTAGTGCAGCCGGATGTTCGGCACGCGCAACGGCCGCAGGTTCAGCTTCGCGCGCTCGTAGAGCGGCTTGATGCGTTCAATCGAATACACGTCGCGTGCCACGTGGCTCAGCACGGCGGCCTGGTAGCCGCAGCCCGTGCCGATCTCGAGGACGCGCTCGAGCGTGCGGCCGGCCATCGCGAGCTCGATCATGCGCGCGACGACCGACGGCTTTGAAATTGTTTGCTGGTGGCCGATCGGCAACGCCGAATCCTCATAGGCCTGCGTCGCAAGCCCAGGATCCACGAACATGTGGCGCGGCACCGCGGCCATCGCTTCCAGCACGCGCGCGTCGGTCACGCCGTTCGCGCGCAGCCGTTCGACCATCCGCTCGCGCACACGTTCCGACGTGAGCGCGAACGCGCCGGCCGGCGCGACGCTCGGCGCGGCCGGCTTCGGCAGCGCAGGCTTCAGCGCGGTCGACTTCGGAGTGGTCGCAGGCTTCGCGGCGGCGGAACCGGACAGCGGCGCCCGCCCGGCAGCCGGCTTCACCGCAACCGGTTTCAGCACGGCAGCAGGCTTGTCGACGGCCTTCGGCGCCGCGGCCGCCGCATGGCGTTCACCGGCCCGACCTTCCGACTTGCGTGGCGCTCGCTTGAGATCTTCGAGCGCGAGCGGGAACCGCTTCGCGCGCTCGCCGCTCATGAAGCCCGCCCTCCGGCGCGCGCCCATTCGCGCGTCGCGGGCAGCATCTGCGTATGCGTGAGGTCGAGCTGCAGCGGCGTGATCGACACGAAACCGTTTGCGACGGCGTGGAAATCGGTGCCGTCGCTCGCGTCCAGCGCCGCGCCCGCCGCACCGATCCAGTACACCGGCTCGCCGCGCGGGTCGGTCTGGCGAATCACCGGCTGCGACGGATGACGCTTGCCGAGGCGCGTGACCTTCCAGCCCTTCAGTTCGTCGTAAGGCAGGTTCGGAATGTTGACGTTCAGCAGCGGCTGGCCCGGCAGCGGATGCGCGAGATAGTGCTCGACGATTTCCGCGGCGACGCGCGCGGCGTCCGCCAGATAGGCCCAGCCCTTGTCGGCCAGCGAGAACGCGATGGCCGGGACGCCGAACATGATGCCTTCGGTGGCGGCCGCAACTGTCCCCGAATAGAGCGTGTCTTCGCCCATGTTCTGGCCGTTGTTGATCCCCGACACGACGATGTCCGGCTTCGCGTCGGCCATCCCCGTCAACGCGACGTGCACCGAATCGGTCGGCGTGCCGTTCACGTAGAAGAAACCCGTACCCGTCGCGCGCTGCACCGACAGCGGCCGCCACAACGTGAGTGAATTCGATGCGCCGCTGCAGTTCTGCTCGGGCGCGATCACAGTGAGTTCGGCCAGCGGCCGCAGCGCTTCGCTGAGCGCGGCGAGACCGGGGGCGAGATAGCCGTCGTCGTTGCTGAGTAGGATTCGCATCCGGCGATTGTAACCGAGGAAAGATGGCGCGAGAGCGACAGTCCGGCGGCCGCGGATGGCCGGGTGCGCGCAGGCGCGCACGGTGCGTCGCCGCATTGAGCGGCGGCGTTCCGCGCTCTCAAGAAAACACCGGGCCGCACCAGGTTTTCCGCCCCGATGGACGTCCCCTTGGGGGATGCCCCCTCAGGGAAGGCCTGGCGCAAAGCGACAGGCCCGACAGCGCTCAAATCGCGCCCGCGTCGCGCAGCGCGGCAATCGCCTGCGCGTCGTAGCCGAGGCCGCGCAGCACCTCGTCCGTATGCTCGCCGAGCTCGGGCCCGAGCCAGCGCGTTCCGCCCGGCGTGTCCGACAGCTTCGGCGTGATGTTCGGCAGCGGAATGTCGGTGCCGTCGGCGAGCTTGAAGCGCTGGATCATCTGCCGCGCGACGAACTGCGGATCGGTGAACATGTCGGCGGCGCTGTAGATGCGCCCGGCCGGCACGTCGGCCGCGTTGAGCACGACGAGCGCATCGTCGATCGTGCGCGGCGCGAGCCACTCGGCAATCGCGTCGTCGATTTCCTGCGTGCGCGGCACGCGCCCGTCGTTGCGCGCAAGCGCGGGATCGTCGGCGAGGTCGTCGCGCTCGATCGCCTTCATCAGCCGCTTGAAGATCGGGTCGCTGTTGCCGCCGATCACGATGCTGCCGTCGCGGCACGCATACGTATTCGATGGGACGATGCCCGGCAGCGACGCGCCGGTGCGCTCGCGCACCATCCCGTACACGCCGTATTCGGGCACCACGCTTTCCATCATGTTGAATACGGCTTCGTACAGCGCAACGTCGACCACCTGCCCCGCACCGCCGTTGACCTTGCGGTGATGGAGCGCCATCAGCGCGCCGATCACGCCGTGCAGCGCGGCGATCGAATCGCCGATCGAGATGCCGATGCGCGGCGGCGGCAGGTCGGGATAGCCGGTGATGTGGCGCAGCCCGCCCATCGATTCCGCGATCGCGCCGAAGCCGGGCCGGTCGCGGTACGGGCCCGTCTGCCCGTAGCCGGACAGGCGCACCATCACGAGGCCCGGGTTGTCGGCCGACAGCACGTCGTAACCGAGCCCGAGCTTTTCGAGCAGGCCCGGACGGAAGTTCTCGATCACGATGTCGGCCTCGCTCGCGAGCTGCCGCGCGATCGCCTTGCCGGCATCGGATTTCAGGTTGAGCGTGACCGACTTCTTGTTGCGCGCCTGAACGGACCACCACAGCGACGTGCCGCCCTGCTCCGGATGGAGCTTGCGCCACTTGCGCAGCGGGTCGCCGCCGTTCGGATCCTCGATCTTGATCACTTCCGCGCCGAATTCGGCGAACAGCCGCGACGCGAACGGCCCCGCGATCAGCGTTCCGAATTCGAGCACTTTGACGCCCGCGAGCGGGCCCTGGCTGGTGCTCATGTGTCTCCCTGGCATGAGGAACGGCGCCGCCCGCAGGCGACGCCCGGCTTACATCGTGCGGCGGTCGAGCATCGCGCGGGCGATGGTGCCCGCGTCGACGTATTCGAGCTCGCCGCCCACCGGCACGCCGCGCGCGAGGCGCGTGACCGCGAGGCCGCGCGCCTTCAGCGTCTGGCCGAGGTAGTGCGCGGTGGCTTCGCCCTCGTTCGTGAAGTTGGTCGCAAGCACGACTTCCTTGACGATTCCGTCGGACGCGCGCCGCACGAGGCGGTCGAAATGGATTTCCTTCGGACCGATCCCGTCGAGCGGGCTCAGTCGCCCCATCAGCACGAAATACAGCCCGCGGTAAGTCATCGTCTGCTCGAGCATGATCTGGTCGGCAGGCGTCTCGACGACGCACAGCAGCGTCGGATCACGCTCTTCGTCGCTGCAGACCTCGCAGATCTGCGCTTCGGTGAACGTGTTGCATTTCTCGCAGTGCTGCAGGTGCTCGGTCGCGAACAGCAGCGACCGGCCGAGCCGCTCCGCGCCCTCGCGGTCGTGCTGCATCAGGTGGACCGCCATGCGCTGCGCGGATTTCGGCCCGACGCCGGGCAGCACGCGCAGTGCTTCGACGAGAGCGGACAGGGCGGACGGCTGTTTCATACGGCGGCAAACAGTGGCAAGGACACCGCGCTCAGAACGGCAGCTTGAAGCCCGGGGGCAGCGGCAGGCCCGACGTCATGCCGCTCATCTTTTCCTGCGACGTCGCTTCGGCCTTGCGCACGGCGTCGTTGAACGCGGCCGCGACGAGATCCTCGAGCATGTCCTTGTCGTCCGCGAGCAGGCTCGGGTCGATCGACACGCGACGCACTTCGTTGCGGCACGTCATCGTCACCTTGACGAGGCCCGCCCCCGACTGCCCTTCGACTTCGATCAGCGCAAGCTGCTCCTGCATCTTCTTCATGTTTTCCTGCATTTGCTGCGCTTGCTTCATCAGTCCGGCGAGGTTGCCTTTCAACATGGGAATACTCCTTCTTTCTTGATCGTGTGAAAACCGGCACGCGGAGCGTGCCGGCCAATGTGTGCGGGCGTGATTGTGCCTGTCGCGGTGCGGTCAGTTCAATGCAGCGTCGGCGGCGGGCCGTCCGGCGCCGAATCGGCGAGCGGACGCACCGAACCCTCGACGATGCGCGCTCCGAAGTCGCGCACGAGCTGCTGGACGAACGGGTCGCCGTGAATCTCCTGCTCGGCCTCGCGCTGGCGTGCCGCGCGCGCGGCCGCATCGAGCGCTGCCGCCGTGCGCCGTGCGGGCCCGACCTCGACCACCACCTCGACCGGCTTGCCGAGCGCATCGGCCAGCGCGGCCTTCAGCTTCGCGACCTGCGCGGCGTCCGCGTACTGCGGCACCGGCACGGAAAGTTTCAATGTCGTCGCATCGACGGCCGTCAGTTCGCTGTTGAACGCGAGCTGGTATGCGACACCCTTGAGCGGCAGCCGCGCGGCCAGCGCCGGCCATTCGCCGTCGAAGCCGACCGGATCGAGCGCGATCGCGGGCGGCAACGGTCGCGTGTCGACCGGCGCGGCCGGACGGGCTTCCGCCAGCTTCGGCGACACGCACACATCGTCGGGGCCGCTGTCGAACACGGGGACGAAACCATCGTCGGGCCCGCCGAACATCTCATCGGCGCTGAGCGGCACGTAGTCGTCCGGCGGGATGTCCTCCCACGGCGGCGAAGCCTGGCGCGAATCGGCTGCTTGCGGCGCACGGGCGGCAGCGCGCGGCGTCGGCACCTGCACGGCGGGACGCGGCGCGGCCGGTTTCTCAGCGGCCGGCTCGACCGCCGGTTTCGCGGCGGCGCCTGCCCGTGCACGGTCGGACGACACGCGCATCCCCGCGTTGCGCAGCACGTCGAGCGCAGCGGCGGCACCGCCTGCACGCGATGCCGGACGCGCGGCGGGTTCAGGCGGCGCAGCGCGCGGCACCGGTTCGGCCGGCGCAGCAGCCGGTTCGTCGTTTCGCTGCGTAACGGCAGCAGTGGCAGCAGCGGCAGGCGGCTCGGGTTCCTTGCGGACCGGTGGCGACGTATCGCCGGCCGGCGCCGCATTCGCTTCCGGCTGCGGCGCCTCGATAACTTGCGCATCAACCGGAGCCGGCGCGGATGCCTCGGCAGCAGCCGGCTTCATGGCCGGCCGGCCCGCTTCGTCGCCGGCCCGTGCCGGCGCTGAACGCGCGACCGGCGCAACGGGAGCAGCCGGTGCGGCGGCCTGCGGACGCACTGCGTTGGCGGGGGCAGCCGATACCGGCTTCGCCGCAGCAACCGATGCCGCGGCAGCGCGCGGGCCCGGCACGGCACCCGGCACGGACGGCTGGCCACCCGGCGCACTGCCGGCGGCAACGGCCGGCTCGAATGCGAGCATCCGCAGCAGCGTCATCGTGAAACCGGCGTACTCGTCCGGCGCAAGGCCGAGCTCCGCGCGGCCGACCGTCGCGATCTGATAGAACAACTGCACCTGTTCAGGGCTCAGCGTCTCCGCGAAACGGCGCAGGTCGGACGCTTCCGGCCATTCGTCGAGCACCGAGCCCGGCGCGAACTGCGCCCATGCGATCCGGTGCAGCAGGCTCGCGAGATCCTGCAGCGCGGTCGAGAACGACAGGCTGCGCAGCGACATCTCGTCGGCAATCTCGAGGATTTCCGGGCCGCCGCCGGCCGCGAGCGCGTCGAGCAGGCGCACCATGTAAGTCTGGTCGAGCGCGCCGAGCATGCCCGACACGGCCGACTCGGTCACCTCGTTCGCCGAATAGGCGATCGCCTGGTCGGTGAGGGACAGCGCGTCGCGCATGCTGCCCTGCGCGGCACGCGCGAGCAGGCGCAGCGCCTGCGGCTCGAACGTAATCTGCTCTTCGCCGAGGATCCGTTCGAGATGCGACACGATGTGCCCGGCCGGCATCTGCTTCAGGTTGAACTGCAGGCAGCGCGACAGCACGGTGACGGGGATTTTCTGCGGATCGGTCGTCGCGAGGATGAACTTGACGTGCGGCGGCGGCTCTTCGAGCGTCTTCAGCATCGCGTTGAACGCGTGGTTCGTCAGCATGTGCACTTCGTCGATCATGTAGACCTTGAAGCGCGCATCGACGGGCGCGTACACCGCGCGCTCGAGCAGCGCAGCCATCTCGTCGACGCCGCGATTGCTCGCGGCATCCATCTCGACGTAATCGACGAAACGCCCCTCGTCGATCTCGCGACAGGCACGGCACACGCCGCACGGCTGCGACGTGACGCCGGTTTCACAGTTGAGTGCCTTCGCGAAGATCCGCGACAGCGTCGTCTTGCCGACACCGCGGGTTCCGGTAAACAGATAGGCGTGATGGAGACGCCCGCCGTCGAGCGCGTGCGTAAGCGCCCTGACGACGTGCTCCTGGCCGACGAGCGAAGCGAAATCCTTCGGACGCCACTTGCGTGCGAGAACTTGATAGGTCATCGGGAAATTGTATCAGCAACGCTGCGTCGCGCCGACACGCGAAACGGTGCGGAAGACGAGCAAAGTGCAAGTAAAACGGAGTGTGACGCGGAAATAAAAAACGCCCTGCGAACGGGGCGAGAAGGAAGGTGACGAGCCCGACCCTCGGCACTGGCGGAAAACGATTGTGGCTGCTTCGTTCCCGACCTGACCAGGTTCACCGCCCCACCATGCGAGGAGGCCCGTCACGGCATATTCTATCACCGCTTCCGGATGAATGCGACCGTTTGTTCGCACCAATGCGAACAACCCTGCCAGCCGGCGCGTGTCCAGCGCCCCGAATCGCTACATATATGCCGCCCCCTTGTAATTTGCGAGCCGGCCTCCACCTGCAGGGCACAACGGTCGAACGTCACGTCGTACCCCTACTCGCGTAGCGGCTACTATCGCCGCCCGCAGCAGATAGCAATTTAGGCTAATATGACGCCCGAACGACCCGCGAGCCGCGGCATGCAGCGCTTACGCCCCTCCTTTCCGGAGAGCGGAGTGACCTGCCGCAGCGGCCGGCAGCCTACGGCGGCCGGTACGCCGCAACGCGCAAGCAGGCAGTCCCCGAACCGTAAGAGGTATTGACCCAATGAGCGAACAGATCAAACACATCAGCGACGCATCGTTCGAACAGGACGTCGTCAAGTCCGACAAGCCCGTGCTCGTCGATTTCTGGGCCGAATGGTGCGGCCCGTGCAAAATGATCGCCCCGATCCTCGACGAAGTCGCGAAGGACTACGGCGACAAGTTGCAGATCGCGAAGATCAACGTCGACGACAACCAGGCAACGCCCGCGAAATTCGGCGTGCGCGGCATCCCGACGCTGATCCTGTTCAAGAACGGCGCGGCCGCCGCGCAGAAGGTCGGCGCGCTGTCGAAGTCGCAGCTCACCGCATTCCTGGACAGCCACCTGTAATACCGGCAGTTCCGCGGACGTGTTGTCAACCGGCAACACGTCCGTCGTCAAGCCGCCGATCGGCCGCTCAAGCGCGAATCGGCCTATGCTAGAATTAAAAAACGTCTACAAGACGCATTTAAGTCTCTGAGCGCTTCCGCTCGCCCTCCTCCCTTATTTCTTTCGTCGCTTCTCCTCCCTGGCGGGTTCTCCGTATGCATTTATCCGAGCTCAAGTCTCTGCACGTGTCCGAACTGATCGAAATGGCCAATGGCCTCGAGATCGAAAACGCGAACCGCCTGCGCAAGCAGGAGTTGATGTTCGCCATTCTTAAAAAGCGCGCCAAGACGGGAGAGACGATCTTCGGCGACGGTACGCTCGAAGTGCTGCCGGACGGCTTCGGCTTCCTGCGCTCGCCGGAAATGTCGTACCTCGCGAGCACCGACGACATCTATATCAGCCCGTCGCAGATCCGCCGCTTCAACCTGCACACCGGCGACACCATCGAAGGTGAAGTCCGCACGCCGAAGGACGGCGAGCGCTACTTCGCGCTGGTCAAGGTCGACAAAGTCAACGGGCAGCCGCCCGAGGCCTCGAAACACAAGATCATGTTCGAGAACCTCACGCCGCTGCACCCGAACAAGCCGCTGTCGCTCGAGCGCGAAATGCGCGGCGAGGAAAACGTCACGGGCCGCATCATCGACATGATCGCGCCGATCGGCAAGGGCCAGCGCGGCCTGCTCGTCGCGTCGCCGAAGTCGGGCAAGACCGTGATGCTCCAGCACATCGCACACGCGATCAAGCAGAACCACCCGGACGTGATCCTGTTCGTGCTGCTGATCGACGAGCGTCCTGAAGAAGTGACCGAAATGCAGCGCTCGGTCGCCGGCGAAGTGATCGCATCGACGTTCGACGAACCGGCCACGCGCCACGTCCAGGTCGCCGAAATGGTGATCGAGAAGGCCAAGCGCCTCGTCGAAATGAAGCACGACGTCGTGATCCTGCTCGACTCGATCACGCGCCTCGCACGCGCATACAACACCGTGATCCCGGCATCGGGCAAGGTGCTGACGGGCGGTGTCGACGCGAATGCGCTGCAGCGTCCGAAGCGCTTCTTCGGCGCGGCGCGCAACATCGAGGAAGGCGGTTCGCTGACGATCATCGGCACCGCGCTGATCGAAACCGGCAGCCGCATGGACGACGTGATCTACGAAGAGTTCAAGGGCACCGGCAACATGGAAGTGCACCTCGAGCGCCGCCTCGCGGAAAAGCGCGTGTATCCGTCGATCAACCTGAACAAGTCGGGCACGCGTCGCGAGGAAATGCTGATCAAGCCCGAGATCCTCCAGAAGATCTGGGTGCTGCGCAAGTTCATCCACGACATGGATGAAGTCGAGGCAATGGAATTCCTGCTCGACAAGATCCGCCAGACGAAGAGCAACTCCGAGTTCTTCGACCTGATGCGCCGCGGCGGCTGATCGCCCCGCGCCGCAACGAACGGCCGCCCGCGCATCCTGCCCGGCGGCCGTTTTTCCGCCCCAACCTGAACGTGAACGTACAGGTTGATCTATAATCGCGGCATCGCCCCGACCGAATCGCCCTCCCGATGCCGAACGACGCCACCACCCCGCTGCTGACCGTGAGCGACGCCGCATCGCGGCTCGGCGTCACGCCGCGCACGCTGAAGTATTACGAAGAGCGCGGGCTCGTCACGCCGTCGCGCAGCGAAGGCCGCTACCGCCTCTACGACGAAGCCGATCTCGAGCGCTTCGCGCGCATCCTGCGGCTGCGCGCGCTCGGCTTCTCGCTGCATGGCATCACCGAAATGCTGAAGCGCCCGCTGGAAGAAACGGGCGACGGCCGGCGCCGCTATTCGGATGCGTCGCTGCGCGACATCCGCACCGGCCTCGCCGAGCAGATCGGCACGCTCGACCGGCGGATCGCGGCCGTCCAGCGCGAACTGAAGGAAGCCGTCGTGCTGCGCAAGGAACTGCAGCACGACATCGACTACGTCGAGCGGCGTCTCGCCGGCGAAAACCCCGATGCGCTGATCGCGCAGCGGCAGGCCGAAGCCGGCTCGCGGCGCACGCGCAAGGATCGAGAATGAACGCGGTGCCCGGCCGCTCGCCACTGTGGAGCCGCGCAAACCTGCGTGCGGACCTGTTCCCGTGGGCGCTCGCGCTCGTCACCGGCATCGACTATTTCGACAACGCGGCCTTCTCGTTCTTCGCGAGCTACATCGCGGGCGGCATCAACGCATCGCCCGACGAACTCGTGTGGTCGTCGAGCGCGTACGCGATCACGGCCGTGCTCGGCATCCTGCAGCAGCAATGGTGGGTCGACCGGCTCGGGCATCGCCGCTACGTCGCGGGCTGCATGCTGATGTTCTCGTTCGGCGCGATCGCCGCTGCGCTTGCCGACACGTCGCTGGAACTCGCGTTCGCGCGCGGTTTCCAGGGGTATTTCATCGGCCCGATGATGGGCGCGTGCCGGATCCTGATCCAGATCAGCTTCAAGCCGCAGGAACGGCCTCCCGCGACGCGCGCGTTCCTGATCATGATCCTGCTCGGCAGTGCGCTCGCGCCGATCGTCGGCGGGCTGCTCGTCGCGCATTCGACATGGCGCGCGCTGTTCGCGTGCACGGCGCCCGCCGGCATCGCGTTCGCGATCCTTGCGCTGCTCACGCTGCCCGATTCGGGCCGGACACCCGACGACGAACGCGGCTCCGGACACTTCTGGCCGTACGTCGTGTTCGCGCTCGCGCAAGGGGCGCTGCAGATCGTGCTGCAGCAGGTGCATTACCAGCTCTACAGCGGCTCGCCGATGCTGATCCTGCTGACGATCGCGGGAATCGGCGCACTCGCGTGGTTCGCGTATCACCAGTGGCATCACCCGACGCCGCTCGTGCGGTTGCATGCGTTCCGCGAGCGGACGTACCAGGTCGGGCTGCTGCTCTACATGTTCTATTACTACGAGACGACGGGTTTCAGCTACCTGACATCGAGGTTTCTCGAAGGCGGGCTCGGCTATCCGGTCGAGAACGCCGGGCGCCTGGTGGGCACGATGTCGCTGATTTCGGCCACCGCGCTGTTCGCGTACCTGCGCTACGCGAAATTCGTCACGCACAAGAAATGGTTCGTCGTGCCGGGGTTCGCGATCGCCGTTACGGCCGCGCTGTGGATGACGCGGATGACGCCGCAGGTCGGCGAAGCCGCGCTGATCGTCCCGCTGCTGCTGCGCGGGCTGCTGCTTCTGTTCATCGTGCTGCCGGTGGCCAACCTGACGTTCCGGATCTTCGCGATCGACGAGTACACGCACGGCTACCGGCTGAAAAACATCGTGCGGCAACTGACGATCTCGTTCGCAACGTCGTCGGTGATCATCGTCGAACAGCATCGCGTGGCCGTGCACCAGACGCGGCTCGTCGAGCGCGCGAACGTGTTCGACCCGATGTTCCAGCAGACCGTCGACGCCCTGACGCGCAGCTATGCGGCCGCCGGGCACGCACTGAACGAAGCGCATGGCCTCGCGATCGCCGCCATCGCCCGCATGGTCGCGCAACAGGCGTCGTTCCTCGCGTCGCTCGACGGCTTTTACTTCCTGGCGGGCGTCGCGCTCGTCGGCGGCCTCTTCGCGTCATGGCAAAAAGAGATCGATTGAGTTAAAAGACAGGCTTTGGATTTCTGTCCGCAGCCTCCATGCTCTCGAAACTGACCCGCTGGTTCGACGACCGCCGCCGCGACCGCGCGCTGCGCAGCCACCCGATCCCCGACGCGCTGTGGCAGGACACCGTCGCGCGCCTGCCGTTCCTCGCGACGCTGTCGCCCGACGCGCTCGGCCGGCTGCGCGAGCTGACGAGCCTGTTCATCGCGAAGAAATCGTTTTCGACCGCGCACGGGCTCGAACTGACCGATGCGATGATCGTCGCGATCGCCGCGCAGGCCTGCCTGCCGGTGCTGAATCTCGACCTGTCGCTGTACGACGGCTGGGTCGGCGTCGTCGTGTATCCGGGCGAATTCGTGATCCGCAAGACCGTGCAGGACGAGGACGGCGTCGTCCACGAAGTCGAGCAGGATGCGAGCGGCGAGGCATGGGAAGGCGGCCCCGTGATCCTGTCGTGGGAAGACGCGCAGATGACGGACGGCCATGATGCGTACAACGTCGTGATCCACGAGTTCGCGCACAAGATCGACATGGTCAACGGCGCGGCCGACGGCTATCCGCCCCTTTTTCGCCGCTGGCACGCGCCGCACCTCGATGCGCAGGCGTGGGCCGACGTGTTCGAACATGCGTACGACCAGTTCTGCGCACGCGTCGACGCGGTTCCGGACCGCGCGTGGGCGCGCTTCGAGCGTGAATCGCTGATCGATCCCTATGCGGCCGACCACCCGTCGGAATTCTTCGCGGTGTGCAGCGAGGCGTTGTTCGTGCGGCCGAAAGCGTTCGAGTCAGAATTTCCGGAGCTGTACCGGCTGCTCGCCCGCTACTACCGGCAGGATCCGGCCAGCACCGGCGCACTCGACGCACCGTGAAAATTATTCGTCAACCATCTGATTTTCTGGCATAATCGCCGTTTTTCGACCTTAGGCAAGTGGCTCGCGCCGGGCTTGGCGTCGTCTGGTATGCGCAATGTGCGCGCTCCGGCACGGCAAGCGGCGGGTTGGCTACCGCTCTCACCAAGGAAAGACCATGAAAGAAGGCATCCACCCGAACTACCGCGAAGTCGTCTTCCAAGACATGTCGAACGGCTTCAAGTTCATCACGCGCTCGACGATCCAGACGCGCGAAAACATCGAACTCGACGGCAAGACCTACCCGCTCGCCAAGATCGAAGTGTCGTCGGAATCGCACTCGTTCTACACGGGTCAGCAAAAGATCATGGACACGGCAGGCCGTGTCGAGAAGTTCAAGAACAAGTTCGGCGTACGCGCCAGCGGCAAGGCGAAGTAAGCTTCGCGCCGCATCCGGTGGTTGCAACGCACCGGTATCGCACAAAAGGGCAGCCCAGGCTGCCCTTTTTTGTCTCTGCTCGCCGGAAAAACACCGGTCGGCGTCCGGGCACCGACCTGACGCGCAGCAGCCGGCGCGTCTACAATGCCGGATGCTCGAAACCGGCTCGACCGCGCGCACCCGCGCCGGCCGCCTGCCCATAACAAAACGCTCATCTGCATGAAGCCTGTCGTCCGTCTCACCGCCTCCGCCACGCGTGCGCTGCCGCGCTGGCTGCTGCTCACGCTCTGCTTCGTCTATGCCGCGTTCGGCCTGTTCGGCCGCGACCCGTGGAAGAACGAGGACGCGGCGGGCTTCGGCGTGATGTGGACGATGGCCAAGGGCGGCTGGCACGACTGGCTGCTGCCGAACCTCGTCGGCAAGTTCATCACGTCCGACGGGCCGCTCGGCTACTGGCTCGGCGCGCTGTCGATCCGCGGCCTCGGCCCGTGGGTCGATGCAAGCAATGCGTCGCGCGTCGACACGGGCGTGCTGTTCTGCGTCGCATGCGCATTCGTCTGGTACGCGGCCTACCTGCTCGGCCGGCGCGCCGAGGTCCAGCCGTTCAAGTACGCGTTCGGTGGCGAGCCGGAGCCGCGCGACTACGGCCGCACGCTCGCCGACGGCGCGCTGCTGGTCCTCGTCGCATGCTTCGGCCTCGCGGAACGCGGGCACGAGACAACGCCGCAGGTCGCGCAGTTCGCGTGGATCGCGATGCTCGTCTACGGGATCGTGCGCGGCATCGACAAGCCGATGCAGGGCGCGCTGTGGTGGGGCCTCGCGATCGGCCTCGTCGCGCTGTCCGGCAACCCGGTGCTGGTCGTCGCGCTGCTCGCCGGCACCGCCGCGCTGTGGCTCGTCACGCCCGAGATGCGCAACCTGCGGCTGCCGCTGGTCGGCGTACCGCTCGCGGCCGCGATCTTCGCGCTGTGGCCGCTTGCCGCGTTCGTCGCGGCGCCCGACGACGCCGCATGGTTCTTCAACCAGTGGATCCACGGCAGCCTGATGCGCTTTTCGGGCCCGCCGACCGCCGTGCTCGCGTATGCGGCGAAAAACCTGCCGCTGTTCACGTGGCCCGCGTGGCCGCTCGCGATCTGGGCGTGGTGGAGCTGGGCCGGCATGCGCCGCCGCGCGCACATCGCGATTCCGCTGTCGGTCGCCGTGCCGCTCGTCGCGCTCGTGATCCTGCAGAGCCAGCAGTCGAACCGCATGTACATGCTGCTGTTGCCGCCGCTCGCGGTGCTCGCGACGTTCGCGCTGCCGACCCTCAAGCGCGGTGCGATCAACGCGTTCGACTGGTTCGCTGTGCTGAGCTTCACGATTCTCGGCACCTTCGTATGGCTCGTGTGGCTCGCGTCGCTCACGGGCTTCCCGCATCCGCTCGCGCGCAACCTCGCGCGTCTCGTGCCCGGCTACGAGCCGCATTTCAAGATCCTGTCGTTCATCTGCGCGGTGATCGTCACCGTGTGCTGGTGCGTGCTCGTGCGCTGGCGCGTCTCGCGGCAGCCGAAGGTGCTGTGGCGCAGCGTCGTGCTGTCGGGCGCGGGCACCACGCTGATGTGGGTGCTGCTGATGACGCTGTGGCTGCCGATCGTCAACTACGGCCGGACCTATCGCGATGTCGCGCAGCAGATCGCGCTGCACCTGCCGTCCGACTACGAGTGCATCTCGCCGGTGCGGCTCGGCGATGCGCAGATCGCGACCTTCGCGTACTTCGGCAACATGCACTTCGATTTCTCCGGCGACTGCGACGTGATCCTGCGCCAGGACCGTTCCGACTTCGGCGAGCCGAGCGCGATGTCGCAATACGTGTGGCGTCTCGTATGGGAAGGCCGCCGCGTCGCCGACCGCGACGAACGCTTCCGCCTGTACGAGCGCATCGAACGGCCGAAGACGCCCGTCAAGCGGCGCCCGCCGCGCCGCCAAGCGGCCGATTGACAATGTTCGGCGACATCCGCCGGATCGTCGGTCTCGCGTGGCCGGTGCTGGTCGGCCAGCTCGCGATCATCGCGTTCGGCGTGATCGACACCGCGATGGTCGGCCGCTACTCGGCCACCGATCTCGCCGCGCTCGGGCTCGGCTCGTCGATCTACGTGTCGATCTATATCGGCCTGACGGGCATCCTCTCCGCGCTGCAGCCGATCACCGGGCAACTGTACGGCGCGCGGCGCTATGCCGAGATCGGCGAGGAAGTCCGCCAGGCACTGTGGCTCGCGCTGCTGCTCGCGATACCCGGCTTCCTGCTTCTGCATTTTCCCGAGCCGCTGCTGCACATCGCGCACACGCCCGCCGCGCTGCACGACCGCACCGTCGACTACCTGCGCATCCTGTCGTACGGGCTGCCCGCCAGCCTCGTCTTCCGCATCTACAACGCGCTGACCAACGCGGCCGGCAAGCCGCGGCTCGCGATGATCCTGCAGATCGGCGCGCTGCTGCTCAAGTTTCCGCTCAACGTGTGGTTCATCTTCGGCGGGTTCGGCGTGCCGGCGCTCGGTGGCCCCGGCTGCGGGCTCGCCAGCACGCTGATCAACTGGGCGCTCGCGCTGATCGGCTACACGCTGCTCGCGAAGCTCGACGTGTTCGCGCCGCTCGCGATCTTCTCGCGCTTCTGCTGGCCCGTCTGGGAACGCCAGAAGGCGATCCTGAAACTCGGCGTGCCGATGGGCCTGTCGTACCTGATCGAGGTCACGTCGTACACCTGCATGGCGCTGTTCATCGCGCAGTTCGGCACGACGACGCTCGCCGGCCACCAGATCGCCGGCAACATCGGCGCGGTGCTGTACATGACGCCGCTGTCGATCGGCGTGGCGGCCTCGACGCTGGTCGCGCGCGCGCTCGGCGCCGGACGCCCCGAAGAAGCACGGCTGCTCGGCCGGCACAGCGTGATGTTCGCGTGCGGCGTTGCCGCGACATACGGCGTACTCGTATTCACGCTGCGCCCGCTGATCGTCGGCGGCTATACACCGAACCCGACCGTCGCCGCGGCCGCGCTGCCGCTCGTCGCGATCGTCGCGTGCTACCACGTGTTCGATGCGCTGCAGGTCACGTCGGCGTTCGTGCTGCGCGCGTACAAGGTCGCGATCGTGCCGACCGTGATCTATGCGGTCGCGCTGTGGGGCGTCGGACTCAGCGGCGGCTACGTGCTCGGCTTCGACGTCGGCGGCATCGCGCCCGCATGGCTGACGGGCGCGCGCGGCTTCTGGTTCGCGAACACGGTCAGCCTGATGCTCGCGGGCGCCGGACTCGTGTTCTACCTGCGCCACGTGAGCCGCGCGCACGTATCGACCCAAGCCTGACGCACTGCCCGCTACGCATCCGCCAGCACGTCGGCCGCGTGATAGGACGACCGCACGAGCGGGCCGGCGACGACTTCCCTGAAACCGAGCCCCAGCGCCTCGTCGCGCCACGCGGCAAATGCGTCCGGGCTCACGTAGCGCCGCACCGGCAGATGGTGCGCGGACGGCGCGAGATACTGGCCGAGCGTCAGCACGTCGACTTCGTGCGCGCGCAGGTCGCGCAGCGTGTCGCGCACCTCGTCGTCGCGCTCGCCGAGCCCGAGCATCAACCCCGATTTCGTCACGAGCGTCGGCCGCGCGGCCTTCGCCTGCACCAGCAGTTCGAGCGAGCCGCGATAGTCGGCGCCCGGCCGCGCCGCGCGATACAGCGACGGCACCGTCTCGATGTTGTGGTTGAACACGTCCGGCCAGGCCGACGACAGCGCGTCGAGCGCACGTGCGACGCGGCCGCGGAAGTCCGGCGTCAGCACTTCGACGCCGATGCCCGGCACGCTCGCGCGCACCGCCGCGATGCACGCGGCGAAATGCGCGGCACCGCCGTCGCGCAGGTCGTCGCGGTCGACCGACGTGATCACGACGTAGCGCAGCCCGAGCGCCGCGGCCGCATCGGCCAGCCGCGCGGGCTCGTCGGGATCGAGCGGCTCGGGGCGGCCGTGCGCGACGTCGCAGAACGGGCAGCGCCGCGTGCACAGCCCGCCCATGATCATGAAGGTCGCGGTGCGCTGCGCGAAGCATTCGCCGATGTTCGGGCACATCGCCTCCTCGCAGACGGAATGCAGCCGATGGTCGCGCAGCACGGCCGCCATGTCGGCCACCGCCGCGCTCATCATCGGCCGCGCGTGCAGCCACGGCGGCTTCGGCAGCGCCGCGCCGGCCGCGGACTCGACGCGCACCGGAATGCGCGCGAGCTTGTCGCGGCTTCTCGCGCCCGGCTGGCCGAGTGCCGTGAGACTGGGTCGTTCGAGCGCGGCGGCCATCGTCAGTCTCCGAGGAACGCGATGATCAGGCGATTCACGTCGGCAGCCGCCTCCATCTGCACCATGTGCCCGCTGCCGGCGATCACCTCGGCGCGCACGCCGTCCGGCAAGCCCTGCGCGTGCTGCGCGGGGATCACCTGGTCGCGCTCGCCCCAGATCACGAGCGTGCGCGGCGCAAGCGCCGCGAGCCGCTCGCGGAACACGCGCCGCTGCGCCGCGCCGTCGAACGCGGCGTTCGCGATCTTTTCCAGCGCGGCCTGCACACCTTCGAGCCGCTTGTACTTGACGAGATCCTCGACGAGTTGCCGCGTCACGAGCGCGTTGTCCGCGAACAGCGCACCGAGGTGCGGCTTCAGCGTGTTGCGGCTGTTGCCGGCGACGAAGCCGTCGATATAGGCGCGGTTGATGTCGGTGCCGAGCCCCGCGCTCGCGATCAGCGTCAGCGACGCGACGCGTTGCGGCGCGCGTTCGGCCGTGGCCATCGCGACCGCGCCGCCCATCGAATGGCCGATCAGGTGCGCGCGCTCGATGTGCTGCGCATCGAGCAGCGCGAGCACCGCGTCGGCCAGTTCATCGAGGCTGCCCGTATCGACCGCCTTGCCCGACTCGCCATGACCGGGCAAGTCGAGCGCCCACACGGGCCGGTGCGCGGCGAGGTCCGCGTGATTGAACAACCAGTTGTTCAAGTCGCCGCCGAAACCGTGGATCAGCACGGCGGGCGTGCCCGTGCCGTCGCCGAGCTTCAGGAAGCGCACCATACGGCCGCCGATCTGCGCCTTCTCGGGCTGCGGGCCCGCCGCTTCGTCGGACGCCGCGCTCGGCACGAAATCGCGCTGGAACTCGGCGATCGCCGCATCGATGTCGGCATCGCTCGCCTCGGCCGCCGCGACGACGCCGAGCAGCGCGCCGACCGGCAGCGTTTCGCCTTCCTGCGCGACCTGCCGGCGCAGCGTGCCGTCGAACGCGCATTCGACGCCCGACGAGATCTTGTCGGTCTCGACGTCGAGCACTTCGTCGCCCTTCGTCACGCGTTCGCCGAGCGCCTTCAGCCAGCCGTTGACCTGCCCCTGCTCCATCGACAGCCCCCACTTGGGCATCGTGATCATGTGAATCGACATCGTGTCAGCTCCTCGTCTTCAGGACCGCCTGCGCAATCGCATCGGCGGACGGGATATACAGGTCTTCCAGCACGCTCGCGAACGGCGCGGGCGTATGTGGCGCGGTCACGAGCTCGATCGGCGCCTTGAGCGTTCGGAACGCGCGCTGCGCGACGAGCGCGGCGATGTCGGTCGCGATCGAGCAGCGCGGGTTCGCTTCGTCGACCACCACCACGCGCCCGGTGCGCTCCGCGCTTTCGAGGATGGTTTCCTCGTCGAGCGGCGACGTCGTGCGCAGGTCGATCACGTCGACCTGGATGCCGTCCTTCGCGAGCTTCGCGGCCGCATCCATCGCGAGATGTACCATCCGGCCATACGTGACGATGGTCGCGTCGTCGCCGTCGCGCATCACGTTCGCCTCGCCGAACGGAATCGCATAGGATTCCTCCGGCACGTCGCCCTCACGCGTATAGAGCAGCTTGTGCTCGAGGAAGATCACGGGATCGTCGTCGCGGATCGCCTGGATCAGCAGCCCCTTCGCGTCGTACGGCGTCGACGGGCACACGACCTTCAGCCCCGGGATGTGCGTGAACAGCGACGTGAGCATCTGCGAGTGCTGCGCGGCCGCGCGCAGCCCGGCGCCGTACATCGCGCGGATCACGACCGGCGTCACCGCCTTGCCGCCGAACATGTAGCGGAATTTCGCGGCCTGGTTGAAGATCTGGTCGAAGCACACGCCCATGAAATCGATGAACATCAGTTCCGCGACGGGCCGCATCCCGCACGCGGCCGCGCCGACCGCCGCGCCGATGTAGCCGCCTTCGGAAAGCGGCGTATCGAGCACGCGGCCCGGAAACTTGTGGAACAGCCCTTTCGTCACACCGAGCACGCCGCCCCACGCGTCATCCTCGCCCGGCGCGCCCGCGCCGCCCGCATTGTCCTCGCCCATCACGATCACGCTGTCGTCGCGCGCCATCTCCTGCGCGAGCGCCTCGTTAATCGCCTGCGAATAAGTGATCTTCCTTGCCATGTCTGTCTCCTGGAATGTTCGGTTCGCCGTGCCGGCTGCGGTGTCAGGCCGCGCTCACGGGTACGACACGTAGACGTCGGTCAGCAGGTCGGTCGCGTCGGGCAGCGGCGCGGCCTTCGCCTGCGCGACCGCGTCGTCGATCAGCGCCTTCACCTGGGCATCGACCGCGCGCAGGTCGGCGATCGTCAGCGCCTCGGCGCGCACGACGCGCGTCTCGAAGTGCTTCAGGCAGTCCTTCTCGTCGCGCAGCTTCTGCACCTCGCCGGGTGCGCGGTAGGTCTGCGCATCGCCTTCGAAATGACCGAAATAGCGCGTGAACTTCACCTCGACGAGCGTCGGGCCGCCGCCGTTGCGCGCACGCTCGACGGCCTCACCGAGCGCTTCGTGCACCGCGAAGAAGTCGAAGCCGTCGACGATCACGCCCGGCATCCCGAACCCGTTCGCGCGATCCGCGATGTTGTCGGTCGCGACCGACCAGCTCGACGACGTCGCTTCCGCATAACCGTTGTTTTCGGCGACGAAGATCGCGGGCAGCCGCCACACCGACGCGAGGTTCATCGATTCGAAGATCACGCCCTGGTTCGACGCGCCGTCGCCGAAGAAGCACACACCGACGCCGCCGGACTTCTTGTGCTTCGCCGCGAGCGCCGCGCCGCACACGAGCGGACCGCCCGCGCCGACGATCCCGTTCGCGCCGAGCATCCCCATCGACAGGTCGGCGATGTGCATCGAGCCGCCCTTGCCGTGGCAAACGCCGGTTTTCTTGCCGTAGATCTCGGCCATCATCCCGTGCACGTCGACGCCCTTCGCGATGCAATGGCCATGGCCGCGGTGCGTGGTCGCGACGTAGTCGGCAAGGCCGAGGTGCAGCATCGTGCCGACCGCGGACGCCTCCTCGCCCGCGTACAGGTGAACGAAGCCGGGAATCTCGCCGGTCGCGAATTCGACGTGCAGGCGCTCCTCGAATTCGCGGATCGTGCGCATCAGCCGGTATGCGTCCAGCAGCTTGTCCCTGCTGAGCTGGGTCGAAACGGTCATGTGTGTCTCCTGGATAGGTCTGACTGCGAATGCCGCCGCGGCCGTGCCGTGGCGACGGATTGCACGGCCTGCGGCCGTCAGTGGAACGTGAAGCCGCCGTCGACGTTCACGGCCTGGCCCGTCACGTTGTCCATCGGTACCTCCTTGATGATCGTTATGGATGTCGATATGTCGTTCGGGAAACCGGATGCTCAATCGCGCCACGCACCGGCGTCACGCAGCAATTGCCGCGAAGACGCGTAGCGCAGCGTGCGGCCGACGTCGACGGTAAGCGGCCCGCGCCAGTCGAGCGAAATCTCGTAGCGATCGCCGCGTGCCACCTCGATCTCGCGCTCGCCGTCGAACGCGAGCGTGCCGCGCTCGAACGGGATCGTTTGCCACGCCCCCGGTTCGAGCCGCTCGCAACTGCGCATCACGACGCGGTCGACGCGGCCCGGCGCGATCGGCGCGACGAGCGGCGTGCCGGCCGTCTTGCCTTCGTCCGCGAAGCGCATTGCAAGCCCGTGCGGCGCGCTGCGCTCGAGCGGCGCCCATGCGCCGCCGAGCGCGGACAGGCCGATGCCGTCCGGTTCCGCGAACGTCAGGTAGAGCGAGTCGATGTCGCCGGACCCAGAAATCGCGCGGGCGCCGATGAAGCGCTGTCGCGCCGCGCACACGTCGACGAGCGCAATCTCTTCGCGCCCCGGCTGTGCGCCCGCCACGCAGCGCACGACGAGCCGCTTGTTGCGGGTGAACGCGACCTCGGCCGGCACGGCGCCGGTCGCGGCGAGTCCTGCCGCGACGCCTGCGACGGTCGCCTCGCGATGTTCGGGAAATGCGTTGTTGGTGCCGGTGGACAGCGCGACGAGCGGCGTCGCGCCGCAAAACGCGGCAACCGCGCGATGGGTGCCGTCGCCGCCGAGCACGACGATCAGCGCGACTTCCATCCGGTGCAGGTACGCGGCGCCGGCCTGCGTGTCGGCGACGGTATCGGTGATCGGCAGGTCGACGAACTCGACCTCGGGCCAGCGCTCGTGCGGCGCGACCGCGCGATGCGTGTCGAGTGCGCGCAGCAGCAGCGTCGCGATGCCCGCCCGGTCGCGCAGCGTCAGCACGCGCTCGACGCCCATCGCGCCGAGGCCGGCCAGCAGGCGCACGATCATGTTCGCCTTCTCCGCCGTCGGAAACACGGATGCATGCGTCGTGAGGCGGCGGATGTCGCGCCCCGATGCGGGGTTCGCGATCACACCGACGGTAACGGGCGTCGTCACGGGTTTGTCTCCATCCAGTTGACCGGCGCCGGCGCATTGGCGCCCGCTCCGGCCTTGCCTGTTTCGTCCGCTGCCATCGACGGGCTGCGGATCGTCGTCGCCGACGCGACCGCGCCGGACTTGCCCGTGATCTTTGCAAGCGGCGTGCCATCGTGCGTGCGATGACCGCGAAACCCACGCCCGCGCTAGCGCGGCGGGCATGCATGTGTTCCGGATTCGCGACCGTGGCGACGCAGCGCGCGTCGAATCTACCCGCGCGTCTCACGCCGTCGATGCGACGACGCGCTCGTCGCGGCGCCCGCGCAAGCGCGCCGGCCTGCCCGCAAACCCTGCGTTGACGCGGCGTGGCGCATGGCGCGACAAGCCGAACGCCACGCTGTGGGCGTCTCAACTGCGCGAGACCGGACGAGAGACACATGAGACGAACGTCTCACGCGCGCCGCGTGCTGCGATGCAATGTGATCCGCCGGACCGGATGTGCTACAAGAGCATCGAATTCCCCGCCGTACGGAACCGGAGCCGACCATGCCCTACGCCGTCCCCCAGGCCCAGCACGCTGACCGTGTGCTCGGCGCGCTCGCCGGACGCCTGCCCGCGCCGGCCGATTCCGCGCGCCTCGTGTCGTCGTGGCAACGTTCGCTGGAGCGCTACTGTCTCGACCCCGCTTCGTCGATCGGCCCGCGCGTGCTGACCGCGTCCGAGCTGCGCGAAGTGCGCGACAAGGAGGAAGCCTTCCTGCGTGCGTCGGGCCAGTGCCTGACACGGCTGCACGACATGATCCGCGTGGCCGACTACTGCGTGATGCTGACCGACGCGCACGGCGTGACGATCGACTACCGGATCGACCGCGAGCGCCGCAACGACTTCCGCCATGCGGGGCTGCACATCGGCTCGTGCTGGTCCGAAAGCGAGGAAGGAACGTGCGGCGTCGCGAGCGTGCTGACCGATCTCGCACCGATCACCGTGCACAAGACCGATCACTTTCGCGCGGCGTTCACAACGCTCACCTGCAGCGCGGCGCCGATCTTCTCGCCCGGCGGCGAGCTGATCGGCGTGCTCGACGCGTCGGCCGTCCATTCGCCCGACGGCCGCGACAGCCAGCGCCTGGTGTACCAGCTCGTGCGGCAGAGCGCGGCGCTGATCGAGGACGGCTACTTCGTGCACAGCACCGCGCAGCACTGGATATTGTTCGGGCATCCGAACCGTCACTACGTCGAAGCGCAACCCGAGTGGCTGATCGCGTTCGACGACTGCGGCAATATCGTCGCCGCGAACCGGCAGGCGCGCGATGCGCTGCCGGCGCTGCGCGAACCGCGCCATATCGACGAGATCTTCGACGCAAACGAGATGCCGCTGCGCGATGCCGCGCGGCTCGATACGATCGTCGCGCTGCGGCTGCGCGCGACCGGCGCACCGCTCTATGCGCGGCTGCGTGCGCCGCTACGACGCGCCGCCGGCCGCGAGCCCGGCACGGTATCGCGGCGCGCGGGCACCGCGACGCGCCACGTCGGCGCGCTGACGCCGTTCCTCCACAGCAGCGACACGCACATCGCGCAACAGGCGGAGCTCGCGCTGCGGGTCGCGAGCAAGCGGCTGCCGATTCTCGTGCTCGGCGAAACCGGTGCGGGCAAGGAAGTGTTCGCGCGCGCGATCCACGATGCCGGTGCGCGGCGCGCGCGGCCGTTCGTTGCCGTCAACTGCGGCGCGCTGCCGGAAGCGTTGATCGAGAGCGAACTGTTCGGCTATGCGGCCGGCGCGTTCACCGGTGCGCGCAAGCACGGCGCGCGCGGCAAGATCGCGCTCGCCGACGGCGGCACGCTGTTTCTCGACGAAATCGGCGACATGCCGCTCGCGCTGCAGACACGCCTGTTGCGCGTACTCGCCGACGGCGAGGTCGTGCCGCTCGGCAGCGATACGCCCGTGCGCGTCGATCTCGACGTGATCTGCGCGACGCACCGCGATCTCGCGCGCATGGTGGCCGACGGCACGTTCCGCGAAGATCTGTACTACCGGCTGAGCGGCGCGACGTTCGAGCTGCCGCCGCTGCGCGAGCGCGCGGACGTGCGCGACGTGATTGCGGCCGTATTCGCCGAGGAAGCGCAGGCGACCGGCCACGTGCTCATGCTCGACGCGACGCTCGCCGAACAGCTCGCCGCCTATCCGTGGCCCGGCAACGTACGGCAACTGCGCAACGTGCTGCGTTATGCGTGCGCGGTGTGCGACACAGCGCGCGTGACGCGGCGCGACCTGCCAGCCGACATCGCCGCGCAGCTCGGCGCCGCGCCGGCCGGCGCACTGCCCGACGACGAGCGCGGCCGCATCGTCGCGGCGCTCACCGCGCACCGCTGGCGGCCCGACGCGGCCGCGCAGGCGCTCGGCATCTCGCGCGCGACGCTGTACCGGCGGATCGCGAAACACCGGATCGTCGCGCCGCACCGCGTGTGACGAGCCGACGCGCCCGCCATCACGCGGCCTGCGCGGCCGCTTCGCTTGCTTTCCCGGCCTCACCGGCCGCTTCGTCGTGCCGCACGAACACCTCGTGCGCCGCGAACAGCGCGTTGAGCGCGGCCGGGAAACCCGCGTAGACGGCCATCTGCATGAACACTTCGACGATCTCGTCGCGCGTGCAGCCGACGTTCAGCGCAGCCTCGATATGCACCTTCAGTTGCGGCTGCGCGTTGCCGAGCGCGGCCAGCGCCGCGATCGTCGCGATTTCACGTGCTTTCAGGTCGAGCTGCGGCCGGCTGTAGATGTCGCCGAAACCGAACTCGACCAGGAGCCGCCCGAAGTCCGGCGCGATCGGCGCAAGCGCCGCGATCACGCGTTCGCCCACTTCGCCGTCGATTTCCTTCAGTTTGTTCCAGCCGCGCGTATAACGATCTTCAACGAGTTGTTCCATTGTGTCCGTCCTGTTCCGATTGAGAGTGAGAAGGTGTCGCCCGTCGTTCCGTATCGCGTTCCCGCGCCTCGTAGTACGCGATCTTGTCGCCGATCGCGTCGAGGCTCGCCTGCAGCTCCGCGATATGCACCCGCACCGCGTCGCGATGCGCAACCAGCAACCGGCGCCGCGCACCGAACGTCGGCTCGCCTTGCGCGCGCAGCGCCGCGAACTGCTGCATCTGCGCGATCGGCATGCCGGTCGCCTTCAGGCGCATCACGAACGCCAGCCAGTCAAGGTCGGCCGGCGCATAGAGCCGGTGCCCGGCCGCCGTGCGCGAAATCGCGCGCAGCAGGCCGGCCTGCTCGTAATACCGCAGCGTATGCGTCGACACGCCGGTCAGCTCGGCGACTTGCCCGATCGTCAGCGGACCGGCGGAGGAAGGTTTGGATACGGTTTTCGACATGGCAGGAACAAGGTTAGGAGTTAGAGCCAACTCTAAGTCAAGCACTATCGAACGGCCAGCGCGACGACAAGCCGCGATGCCCCGCGACACCGTAAAGAATGGTCAAAATCGCCGCCCGGCACGGCTTTCGGCCTTTACAGCGACGCAAGCCTTCCGCAAGATTCGGTCAGCCGGTCTTAAAAAGGGCACGCATTTGTCCTATGCTTAACGGCGACGTCCGGCCGCGTGCCGCCCCGCCGTCCGTTGCAACAGCCATTCATCCGTCAGAACCAGGGAGCCCTTGCCATGCTGAAAAAGCTGCTGATGCTGTTCGTCGCGCTATCGCTGTCGCTTGCCGCAGGCCTTGCCGCAGCCGTCGAAGTCAACACGGCCGACCAGGCCACGCTCGAATCCGTGAAGGGTCTCGGGCCCGTGAAGTCGAAGGCGATCATCGACGAACGCACCAAGAACGGCCCGTTCAAGGACGCCGACGATCTGGCGAACCGCGTGAAGGGCCTCGGCACGAAATCGGTCGGGCATCTCGAGGAGAACGGCCTGACGATCGGCGGCTCGGCGACGCCGCCGAAGGGCGTGAAGCTGTCGAAGCCGGCCGCGACCGCGCCGGCCACCACGCCGGCAACGACGTCGGCAGGCACCACATCGACGTCCACGACCGCGACGGCCGGCACGACGGCCACGGCGCCGGCCCCGGCGGCAAGCGCACCGGATACGGCCACGAAGCCGGCCAAGGCCAAGCGCGCGTCGAAGAAGGAAAAGGCGGCAGCGGCCGCAGCGGCATCCGCCGACGCGGGTGCGAGCGCACCGGTCGCAGCGTCGTCCGCGAAGGCGACGAAGGGTTCGAAGAAAAAGAGCAAGAAGGACAAGGCAGCCTCCGCCGCCGCGGCGTCGGGCGCCTGATATGCGCCGCGCGCGCGACGGCATGCGCGCGGTATTCGTTCAACGGGCGCCCTTATTGCGGCGCCCTTATCGGTAAAGGTGAAGAACCATGGGTCTCCTCGACATCGTCGGCGGTCTGATCGGCGGCCAGGCCGGCGGCAACTCGCAAAGCGCACTGATCACGACCGCGCTCGAATTCATCAACAACCAGCCGGGCGGCCTGAATGGCCTGATCGAAAAGTTCAAGGCAGGCGGCGCCGGCGACATCATCGGCTCGTGGGTCGGCACCGGCCAGAACCAGCCGATCTCGCCGGATGCGCTGCAGAACGTGCTCGGCCCGGACGCGATCGGCGCGCTGGCAAGCAAGTTCGGCGTCGACCCGTCGATGGCCTCGACCGTCCTCGCGCAGGTACTGCCGCACGTCGTCAACCACGCGACGCCGGACGGCGCGGTGCCGGCCGATGGCCAGGCCCAGGTCGACCCGTCGAACGTGCTCGGCTCGCTGTCGCAACTCGCCGGCATGTTCGGCGGCAACAAGCAGGGCTGAGCCCACGCCGCTTCGCGGCCCCCGTTTCATGGCCCAATTGAGCCGCTCCATATGCAAACACCCCGCCTCGGCGGGGTGTTTGTTTTTGCGCGCCCGGCGCGAACCGGGCGTGCGGCCGGTGGCCGGCGTTCAGTGAACGACGCGGTCGAACACGAACTTGCCGTCGTTGACGTCGACCGGAATCACGTCCTTCGGACCGAAGCGGCCCGCGAGGATGAGCTTCGCGACCGGGTTCTCGATCTCCTGCTGGATCGCGCGCTTCAGCGGCCGCGCGCCGAACAGCGGATCGTAGCCGACCTTCGCGATCTGCTCGAGCGCTGCTTCCGACACGTCGAGCGCCATGTCGAGCTTCGCGAGCCGGTCGTGCAGGCGCGCCAGCTGGATCTTCGCGATCGACTCGATGTTGCTGCGGTCGAGCGCATGGAACACGACGACGTCGTCGATCCGGTTCAGGAACTCGGGGCGGAAGTGCTGCTTCACCTCGAGCCACACGGCGTCCTTGATCTCGTCCTGCGGCGCACCGGTCATCGCCTGGATCACCTGCGAGCCTAGGTTCGACGTCATCACGATCACCGTGTTCTTGAAGTCGACCGTGCGCCCCTGCCCGTCCGTCATGCGGCCGTCGTCGAGCACCTGCAGCAGCACGTTGAACACGTCCGGATGGGCCTTCTCGATCTCGTCGAGCAGGATCACGCTGTACGGCTTGCGGCGCACGGCTTCCGTCAGGTAGCCGCCTTCCTCATAGCCGACATAACCCGGCGGCGCGCCGATCAGCCGCGCGACGCTGTGCTTCTCCATGAACTCGCTCATGTCGATGCGGATCAGGTGCTCTTCCGAATCGAACAGGAACGACGCCAGTGCCTTGCACAGCTCGGTCTTGCCGACACCCGTCGGGCCGAGGAACAGGAACGAGCCGTACGGACGGTTCGGATCGGCGAGACCCGCGCGCGAACGGCGGATCGCGTCGGCCACCGCGCCGATCGCCTCATGCTGGCCGACCACGCGCTCATGCAGCTTTTCCTCGATGTGCAGCAGCTTCTCGCGTTCACCCTGCATCATCCGCGATACCGGAATCCCCGTCGAACGCGACACGACTTCCGCGATTTCCTCGGCGCCGACCTGCGTGCGCAGCAGGCGCGGACGCGTCGGGTTGTGCTGCTCCTGCTCTTCGGCCTGCGTAACCTGCTTCAGTTGCGCCTCGAGCTGCGGCAGCTTGCCGTACTGCAGCTCGGCGACCTTCTCCAGCTTGCCGTCACGCTGCAGCCGCGCGATGTCCGCGCGCGCCTTCTCGATCTCTTCCTTGAGCTGCGCGCTGCCCTGTACCGCGGCCTTCTCGACGGTCCAGATCTCCTCGAGGTCCGCATATTCGCGGCCGAGGCGGTCGATCTCCTCCTCGATCAGCTGCAGGCGCTTCTGCGACGCTTCGTCCTGCTCCTTCTTCACGGCTTCGCGCTCGATCTTCAGCTGGATCAGCCGGCGGTCGAGCTTGTCCATCTCTTCGGGCTTCGAATCGATTTCCATCTTGATCTTCGAAGCGGCCTCGTCGATCAGGTCGATCGCCTTGTCGGGCAGGAAGCGGTCGGTGATGTAGCGATGCGACAGCTCGGCCGCTGCAACGATCGCCGGGTCGGTGATGTCGACGCCGTGGTGCAGTTCGTACTTCTCCTGCAGCCCGCGCAGGATCGCGATCGTCGCCTCGACGCTCGGCTCGTCGACGAGCACCTTCTGGAAGCGGCGTTCGAGCGCGGCATCCTTCTCGATGTACTTGCGGTATTCGTCGAGCGTGGTCGCGCCGATGCAGTGCAGCTCGCCGCGCGACAGCGCCGGCTTCAGCATGTTGCCCGCATCCATCGCGCCTTCTGCCTTGCCGGCACCGACCATCGTATGGATCTCGTCGATGAAGACGATCGTCTGGCCTTCGTCCTTCGCGATGTCGTTGAGCACGGCCTTCAGGCGCTCCTCGAACTCGCCGCGATACTTCGCGCCCGCGAGCAGCGCGGCCATGTCGAGCGACAGCACGCGCTTGCCCTTCAGCGTCTCGGGCACTTCGCCGTTGACGATCCGCTGCGCGAGCCCTTCGACGATCGCGGTCTTGCCGACGCCCGGCTCGCCGATCAGCACCGGGTTGTTCTTCGTGCGGCGCTGCAGGATCTGGATCGAGCGGCGGATTTCGTCGTCGCGGCCGATCACCGGATCGAGCTTGCCCGAACGGGCGCGCTCGGTCAGGTCGACCGTGTATTTCTTCAGCGCCTCGCGCTGGCTTTCGGCATCCTGGCTGTGCACCTGCGAGCCGCCGCGCACCGCGGCGATCGCGGCTTCGAGCGCCTTGCGCGTGAGGCCGTGCTGACGCGCGAGCTTGCCGGCGTCGCCCTTGTCGTCGGACACGGCGAGCAGGAACATCTCGCTCGCGATGAACGTGTCGTTGAGCTTCTGCGCTTCCTTGTCGGCCTGGTTCAGCAACCCGGCCAACTCGCGGCCGATCTGGATGTCGCCGCCCGTGCCCGTGACTTGCGGCAGGCGCGAGATCGCTTCGTTCAGCGCGCCTTGCAGCGCCTGCACGTGAACGCCCGCGCGGGACATCAGCGAGCGCGCGGAACCGTCGTGCTGCGCGACCAGCGCCGCCAGTACGTGAACGGGTTCGATGTATTGATTGTCGCGGCCTGCCGCAAGGCTTTGCGCGTCCGCGAGTGCTTCCTGGAACTTGGTGGTGAGCTTGTCGATTCTCATTTTGTCGAGACCTCCAATTTTCGATTAACACCAAGATGAGGATGGTTATGCGCCTTTCAAGCGAAATTCGGGTTGATTCAGCGCAAAAAGTCGCTGGATGGCAATGCCGCGGCCGAGAGGCGGGACGCAGCCGGATCGCGGGACGCGGCGCCCGCGTGTCAGCCGGCCGTAGACGGCGGCTCGACGGGTGCGGGCGATTCGTCCGGTGACGGCGCGGCGCGCACGAGCGCGACCGGACGGATGCCGAGCAATGCCATGAGCGGCGACGCGGGTTCGACCAGCTCGCCGAGCGTGTGACGGTCGAGTTCGGCGAAGAACGCATCGCGCGCGGCCGCCAGCACGCCCTTCAGGCGACACTGCGGCTCGATCACGCAGCCGCGCGATTCGCCGCCGTCGGCCGAAAAGCAGCCGACCAGCGCGAAGTCGCTCTCGGTCGCGCGCACGACCTGGCCGACCGTCAGCTGCAGTGATTCGGGGAACAGCCGCAGCCCGCCATTGCGGCCGCGAACCGTGTCGACCCATCCGAGCTCGCCGAGCTGCTGCACGACTTTCATCAGATGGTTCTTCGAGATGCCGTAGGCGTCCGAGATCTCCTGGATCGTCGCGAGCCCCTCGCCGCGCACGGCAAGGTACAGCATCACGCGCAGCGAATAGTCGGTGTAGTCGGTGAGTCTCATGGGCGAATACGGAAAAGATCGATCGTGCCCCGATTACACGGGCCGGGCCGGTCGGGACGCGCGCCGGGTCGGCTGACGGTCCCGTTCCGCGGCCCCGGGTTGCCCGGATGGCGCGCGCGCAATAAGATGCATAGCATTCGCACGTTTTCCAGGGGTTGTAGGACGCTATTTTGCGTCAAAATCCTGCCGGCGTCCTGCGCGTTGCCCGCGCCGTCGCTCCGTCGTTGCCTCGATCTCCCGGCCCTTTTTGCCATGACCGCCCTGCCCGCCTTGCCCGATACCGCCCCGGCCCGCCCTCGCGATGCCGAGCCGACCGAAGACAACATCCGCGATCTCGTCTACGCGTTTTACGACCGCGTGCGCGCCGATCCGCTGCTCGGGCCCGTGTTCGATGCGAAACTGGCCGGCCGCTGGGACGACCATCTGCCGAAGATGGTCACGTTCTGGTCGAGCCTCGTGCTCGGCACCAAGGGCTATCGCGGCAACGTGCAGCAGGCGCACCAGCCGCTCGACGGGATCGAGCCGGCCCATTTCAGCCGCTGGCTGTCGCTGTTCCTGAAGACCGTCGAGGCGCGCTACGCGCCGCCCGCGGCGATCCGCTTCATGGAACCCGCGCTGCGGATCGCGCAGAGCCTGCAGTTGAGCCGGTTCGGCTGGAATTACCGGATTCCGCCCGAGCAGCAGGCGCTGCTCGATGCGATCGCGCCGCGCCGCCGCGATGCGGGCGACGATCCGCACGCATTGCCGTCGCGCGCCCGCGGCGAGCCGTTTCCGACGAAGATCATCGGGCGCAGCGCCGATCCGGACGCGTAACGCGCACACGTCGCGCGCGACGATTGCGCACATGCGGCACATTGCCGCATCGCGCTGACGTGGCGCTCAGCGCGGCGTGTTGCCCGATTCGACGCCCCAGCGCGCGAGCGCCGCATCGTCGGTGCTGCGCGCATCGACCCAGCGCTCGCCGTCCGGCGTCGTTTCCTTTTTCCAGAACGGCGCTTCGGTCTTCAGGTAGTCCATCACGAATTCGCACGATGCGAACGCATCGCCGCGATGCGCGGCAACCGTCGCCACCATCACGATCTGGTCGAGCGGCAGGAGCCTGCCGACCCGATGCACGATCGCGACGTCGATGCCCGGCCAGCGCCGGCCTGCCTCGGCGGCGATCTTCTCGAGCGCCTTCTCGGTCATCCCCGGATAGTGCTCGAGCTCCATCGCGGCGACCGAATCGCCTTCGTTCAGGTCGCGCACCGTGCCGACGAAACACGCGATCGCGCCGATCTTCGGGTTGCGCGCGCGCAATGCCGCGACTTCGGCGTTCAGATCGAAGTCGTCGGTCTGGATTCGTATCGTTGCCATCGTCTGCCTCTGTCGACCAGAGTTAGCGCTTCAGCGCTTATTCCAGCCCCATGCAAAGCTCAACCGCCCGTCACCGGCGGAAAGAACGCGACCTCGCAGCCCTCGGTGAGCCGCGTGTCGGGATCGGTCATCTCGTGGTTGCACGCCATGCGCAATGCGCGCCCTTCGGCGAGCGTCTCGGCCCACGCACCGCCGCGCACGCGCAGCCACGCGCGCACGTCGCCGACGGTCGTTACGCTGTCCGGCACGTCGGCCTGCTCGTCGGCGACGCCCAGTGCTTCTCGTACGCTTGCAAAAAATTTCAGCTGGATCTTCATGGTTCGGGAAGCCGTCGCGTTACGACAGCAGTTCGGAAAACGGAATGAAACGCACGGTCTCGCCGGCGCTGATCGCGTGCTGCGGCGGATTGTCGATCAAGCCGTCGCCCCAGACCGTCGACGTCAGCACCGCCGAGCTCTGGTTCGGGAACAGATCGAGGCCGCCGGCCGCATTGACGCGTGCACGCAGGAATTCGTTGCGCCGGTCACCCTTGCGTTGCGAAAAGTCGGCACGCAGCGACAGAGCGCGCGGCGCGACGTCGCGCACGCCGGACAAGCGCAGCAGGAACGGCCGCACGAACAGCAGGAACGTGACGAAACTCGATACCGGGTTGCCGGGCAGCCCGATGAAGTGCGCATCGGGGCGATCGTCGCCGCGCCGCACCGCGCCGTACGCGAGCGGCTTGCCGGGCTTCATCGCGATCTGCCACAGTGCGAGCCGCCCTTCGGCCTCGACGGCAGGCTTCACGTGATCCTCGTCGCCGACCGACACGCCGCCGCTCGTCAGGATCACGTCGTGATCGCGCGCGGCCTCGCGCAGCGTGTCGCGCGTCGCGGGGAGCGAGTCGGGCACGATCCCGTAGTCGGTCACATGGCAGCCGAGCCGCTCCAGCAACCCGCGCAGCGTGAAGCGGTTCGAGTTGTAGATCGCGCCGGGCTTCAGCGGCTCGCCCGGCATCGTCAGCTCGTCGCCGGTGAAGAACACCGCGACGCGAAGCCGCCGAGCGACCGACAGTTGCGCGCAGCCGACCGACGCGGCAAGGCCGAGCGCCTGCGGCGTGAGCCGCGTGCCGGCCGGCAGGATCACCGCGCCCTGCCGGATGTCCGCGCCCTGCGCGGTAATCCATTCACCGGCCTTCGGCGTATGCAGGATCTCGACCGCATCGCCGTCGGCCGCCGTCTGCTCCTGCATCACGACGGCGTCGGCGCCGGGCGGCACCGTCGCGCCGGTGAAGATCCGCGCGGCCGTGCCGGCCGCGAGCGGCGCGGCCGGGTGACCGGCCGGAATCCGCTGCGACACCGGCAAACGCCGCTCGCCGTGCAGCAGGTCGGCGACGCGCACCGCATAACCGTCCATCGCGCTCGTATGCATCGGCGGCACGTCGAGCGGCGAGCTCACGTCGGCCGCCAGCACGCGGCCGAGCGCGTCGAGCGTGACGACGGTTTCGGTGCCGGGTAGCGGCTTCGCGGCATCGAGCAGCGCGGCGAGCGCCTCGGCGGTCGACAGCATCGGCGCGCGCGGCGCCGCGGGATTCGGGTTCGACATCGATGGAATCGGGGATCGTTGGAGTCAATACGTCATTGTAGCGACGCCGTCGCGCGGGCGCGCGATATGGCCGACATGCGAAAACCGTGATCGGCGCGCACGCGCGGGTCTGGCACCTGTTTCGCGCGACGTTCGACCGCAAAGCGCGGCGGCCGCCGAACGCCTGCTTATCGCAGCACCGCAGCACCGCTGCACCGCTGCACCGCGCCGCCAAACGAAACGGCCGGAACCCCGATCCGTTCGACGAATCGGCATTCCGGCCGTCTTGCGCTGCCGGGCCCGCGGCCCGGCCACGCGTTACGCGCCCGTATGTGCGGCGATGAAGTCCTTTACCTGCTGCGCATCGGCCTTCACGACCTCGAAGCGCTGCGGCAGCGCCTCGAGCCCGTCGAATGCGGCCGGCCGCTCGGCTTCGCGATCGAGCGCTTCACGGATCGTCTCGCCGAACTTGATCGGCTGCGCCGTCTCGAGCACGACCATCGGCACGCCTGCGTCGAGATGCTCGCGCGCAACCTTCACGCCGTCGGCCGTGTGCGTATCGATCATCGTGTCGTAGCGCGAGAACACGTCGCGGATCGTCGCGATGCGGTCCGTGTGGCTGCTGCGTCCCGACACGAAGCCGAACTCGGCGACGCGCGCGAAATCGCCGCTCGCCGCGAGATCGAAACCGCCCTTCTCCTCGACGTCGCGGAACAGCTGCATCACACGCGCCGGATCGCGGCCGAGCAGGTCGAACACGAAGCGCTCGAAGTTCGATGCCTTCGAGATGTCCATGCTCGGGCTGCTCGTGTGATACGTGTTCTCGGCGCTGCGCACGCGATACGCGCCCGTGCGGAAGAACTCGTCGAGCACGTCGTTCTCGTTGGTCGCGACCACGAGCTTCGCGATCGGCAGCCCCATCATCCGAGCGATGTGGCCCGCGCACACGTTGCCGAAGTTGCCCGACGGCACCGTGAACGATACGCGCTCGTCGTTGGATTGCGTCGCCGCGAAATAACCCTTGAAGTAATACACGACCTGTGCGACGACGCGCGCCCAGTTGATCGAGTTGACCGTGCCGATCTTCTGCTGCGCCTTGAACGCGTGATCGTTCGACACGGCCTTCACGATGTCCTGGCAGTCGTCGAACACACCTTCGACCGCGAGGTTGAAGATGTTCGGATCCTGCAGGCTGAACATCTGGGCCGTCTGGAACGCGCTCATCTTCCGGTGCGGCGACAGCATGAACACGCGCACGCCGGCCTTGCCGCGCATCGCGTACTCGGCCGCGCTGCCCGTGTCCCCCGACGTCGCGCCGAGGATGTTCAGCGCTTCGCCGTGCTTCGCGAGCGTGTACTCGAACAGGTTGCCGAGCAACTGCATCGCCATGTCCTTGAACGCGAGCGTCGGGCCGTTCGACAGTTCGAGCAGCGACAGCGCCGCGCCGTTCTCGGTGCCGAGAGTCTTCAGCGGCGTGATGTCGGCTGCGTTCTCGCCGTGGCGCGTGTTGCTGTACACGTCGGCCGTGTATGTGCGGCGCGTGATCGCGCGCAGGTCGTCGGCCGGCACGTCGTCGCAGAATTTCGACAGGATCTCGAACGCGAGATCCGCGTACGGCAGCCCGCGCCAGCGCGCGAGCTCGTCGGCGGACACCTTCGGATACTCGGCCGGCAGGTAGAGCCCGCCGTCCTTCGCGAGACCGCCGAGCAGGATGTCGGAAAACGTGTGGCGCTCGCCGATGCCGGCGCCGCGCGTGGAGATGTAGTTCATGTCGTCGTCGATCCTCAGTTCAGCGCTTCCATGCGCAGCTTCGTCACCTTCGACACGACCGTCGCGAGGCTCTCGATCTGCGCGATCGCCGCGTTGACGTTCTTCTCGAGCGTCTCGTGCGTGATCAGGATGATGTCGGTCTCGCCGTTCGCGCCGTCGACCTGTTCCGACTCCTTCTGCAGCAGCGCGTCGATCGAGATGCCCGATTCGGCGAGGATGCGCGTGATGGCGGCGAGCACGCCGGTCTGGTCGGCCACCCGCAGGCGCAGGTAGTAGCCGCTCGTGACTTCCTCGATCGGCAGGATCGGCGTGTTCGACAGGCTGTCGGGCTGGAACGCGAGGTGCGGCACGCGATGCTCGGGGTCGGCCGTGTGCAGGCGCGTGACGTCGACGAGATCCGCGACGACCGCCGACGCGGTCGGCTCCGCACCCGCGCCCTTGCCGTAGTACAGCGTGGTGCCGACCGCGTCGCCGTGCACGACGACCGCGTTCATCGCACCCTCGACGTTCGCGAGCAGGCGCTTCTCCGGGATCAGCGTCGGGTGCACGCGCAGCTCGATGCCGTTTTCGGCGCGGCGCGCGATGCCGAGCAGCTTGATCCGATAGCCGAGTTCTTCCGCGTAGCGGATGTCGGTTGCGTCGAGCTTGCTGATGCCCTCGACGTACGCGCGGTCGAACTGCACCGGCACGCCGAACGCGATCGCGCTCATGATCGTCGCCTTGTGCGCGGCGTCGACGCCTTCGATGTCGAAGGTCGGATCGGCTTCCGCGTAGCCGAGTTCCTGCGCGGCCTTCAGCGCGGTCGCGAAGTCGAGCCCGCGGTCGCGCATTTCCGACAGGATGTAGTTCGTCGTGCCGTTGATGATGCCCGCGATGTACTGGATGCGGTTCGCGGTCAGGCCTTCGCGCAGCGCCTTGATGATCGGGATGCCGCCGGCGACGGCCGCCTCGAACGCGACCATCACGCCCTTCGCGCGCGCGGCCTCGAAGATCTCGGTGCCGTGCACCGCGAGCAGCGCCTTGTTCGCCGTCACGACGTGCTTGCCGTTCGCGATCGCGCGCAGCACCAGCTCGCGCGCGATGCCGGTGCCGCCGATCATCTCGGCGATGATCGCGATCGACGGATCGTCGACGACCGAATTGAAATCGTCGGTGATCTGCGCGGCGCCGGCGTCGCCGCCGAGCGCAGCCTGCGCCTTGGCCGGGTTGCGCACGGCAATGCGCGTCACCTCGATGCCGCGCCCCGCGCGTCGCTTGATTTCTTCCTGGTTGCGGCGCAGCACCGTGAAGGTGCCGCTGCCTACCGTGCCGAAGCCCAACAGGCCAACTTTGATCGGTTCCATGCTGCGTGTGATCGATGAGTAAGAAGTAATGGGTTCCGTGTGGTCCTGTCCGCTCAGGCCGAATGGCGCTTGCGGTAGCCGTCGAGGAAGCGTGCGATCCGGTTGATCGAATCGGTCAGGTCGTCGAGGTTCGGCAGGAAGACCACGCGGAAGTGGTCCGGCGTCGCCCAGTTGAAACCCGTGCCCTGCACGAGCAGCACGCGCTCCTCGAGCAGCAGGTCGAGTATGAACTGCTGGTCGTTCTGGATCGGATAGATTTTCGGATCGAGGCGCGGAAACATGTACAGCGCGGCCTGCGGCTTCACGCAGGTCACGCCGGGAATCGACGTGAGCATGTCGTACGCGAGCTCGCGCTGCTTGTACAGGCGCCCGCTCGGCACAATCAGCTCGTTGATGCTCTGGTAGCCGCCGAGCGCCGTCTGGATCGCGAACTGCCCCGGCACGTTCGCGCACAGGCGCATCGACGACAGGATGCCGAGCCCCTCGAGGTAGTCCTTCGCGCGCCGGCGGTTGTCGCCGCCGAGGCCCGACACGGCCATCCAGCCCGCGCGGTAACCGCACGAGCGATAGCTCTTCGACAGGCTGTTGAACGTGACGGTGATCACGTCCTCCGACAGCGAGCCCATCGCCGTGTGCTCGAGGCCGTCGTAGACGATCTTGTCGTAGACCTCGTCGGCAAACACGATCAGCCCGTGCTGGCGCGCGATCTCGATCAGCTCCAGCAGCAATTCGTCGGAATAAAGCGCGCCCGTCGGGTTGTTCGGGTTGATCACGACGATCGCCTTCGTGTTCGGCGTGATCTTGCGGCGAATGTCGTCGAGATCGGGCATCCACGCGTTCTGCTCGTCGCACACGTAGTGCACGGGCGTGCCGCCCGACAGGCTCACGGCGGCCGTCCACAGCGGGTAGTCGGGTGCGGGCAGCAGCACTTCGTCGCCGTCGTTCAGCAGCCCCTGGGTCGCCATCACGATCAGCTCGGACGCGCCGTTGCCGATGTAGATGTCGTCGAGGCCGACGCCCACGACGCCCTTTTCCTGCGTGTAGTGCATCACGGCCTTGCGGGCCGAGAACACGCCCTTCGAATCCGAATAGCCCGACGACGTCGGCAGGTTGCGGATCATGTCCTGGATGATCTCGTCCGGCGCGTCGAAGCCGAACGGCGCGAGGTTGCCGATGTTCAGCTTGATGATGCGGTGGCCTTCTTCCTCGAGGCGCTTCGCGTGCTCGAGCACCGGGCCACGGATGTCGTAGCAGACGTTGAGCAGCTTGTTCGACTTCTGAATCGGTTTCACGACGACACGGTTCCTGGGTTGGCCTTGCAGCCGGGGGGACGGGATCAAAACTGGAAAGCGGCCGGTCTGTGCGCGCTGTCTAGACTGGGGAAAAGCGGGCGATCGCGCACGACTTGTGGCAGCGCGCGATGCAAGTGGCGCCCGGGGGCGACCAAAAAGTTATAATTTAGCGGATTTTGGCCGACTTTCGCAATGCACCATAGCCGCACCGGGCCGCGCCGTCAGGCGTCCCGCGTGCACCGGCGTGCGAAACCGGCCGCCCCGGGCCCGTGCGGCCCTGCAACACATTCCCCTACGGAACCGCGGAATACCGATTTGAAACTGCACCAGGACGCGAGCGGCGCGCTCAACACCGTCACCGGCTACGGCCCCGATTATGTCGACGTCAATCTCGAACGCCATGAAACGAGCGTCATCGTGCTGCCCGGCGCGCCGGTCCAGGCATGGCCCGTGTCGTCGTTCGACGCGCTCGCGCCCGAGCATTTCGCGATGCTGCTCGACCCGACGCCCGAACTCGTGATCTTCGGCAGCGGCGCGCGGCTGCGCTTCCCGCACCCGCGGCTGGTCGCCGCGCTCACGGCCAAGCGGATCGGCGTCGAGACGATGGATTTCCAGGCCGCCTGCCGCACCTACAACATCCTGATGGCCGAGGGCCGCAAAGTCGCCGCCGCGCTCTTAATTGAACGTTAATCCCCGATGCGGTAAAACTCGGGCCGGCGCAGCGGGTCGATCCCCGGATCGCCCCGGCCAGGCCGCCCGCCCCCGGCGCAACCCGCCGGCGGCCCGTCACAACAACCAACAGGCTGAAAACCCATGAACGATACGCCGTCGAGGCTACCGCTCAATCGCATCACGCTCGTCCTCCTGCTCGTCGCGCTCGCGATCGTCTGGTTCGCGCCGCTCGGGCTGCGCCACCTGATCCCGAGCGACGAAGGCCGCTACGCGGAGATGGCGCGCGAGATGTTCGTCACCGGCGACTGGATCACGCCGCGCTACAACGGCTACAAGTACTTCGAGAAACCGCCGCTGCAGACCTGGCTGAACGCGCTGACGTTCGCGTGGTTCGGCATCGGCGAATGGCAGGCGCGCCTCTACACCGCCATCGCGAGCTTCGCCGGCGTGCTGCTCGTCGGCTTCACCGGCGCGCGCCTGTTCAACCCGCTGTCGGGCTTCCTCGCGGCCGTCGTGCTCGCATGCTCGCCGTACTGGAACCTGATGGGCCACTTCAACGCGCTCGACATGGGGCTCGCGTTCTGGATGGCGCTGTCGCTCTGCTCGCTGCTGCTCGCGCAGCGGCCCGGGCTGCGCCCGGCCGCGGTACGCGGCTGGATGTGGGCGTGCTGGGCCGCGATGGCGTTCGCGGTGCTGTCGAAGGGCCTCGTCGGCGTGATCCTGCCCGGCGCCGTGCTCGTGCTCTATACGCTGATCGCGCGCGACTGGACGCTGTGGAAGCGCCTGTACCTGGTCAGCGGCCTCGTGATCTTCTTCGCGATCGTCACGCCGTGGTTCGTGCTCGTCCAGCAGCGCAACCCCGAATTCTTGAACTTCTTCTTCATCGTCCAGCAATTCCGCCGCTACCTGACCCCGGAACAGAACCGCCCGGGACCGCTGTACTACTTCGTGCCGGTGCTGCTGGTCGGTTTCCTGCCGTGGCTGTCGGTCGCGTGGCAGAGTATCCGCCATGCGCTGCGGATGCCGCGCCAGCCGAACGGCTTCTCGCCGATGCTCGTGCTGCTGATCTGGAGCGCATTCATCTTCCTGTTCTTCAGCGCGTCGCATTCGAAGCTGATCTCGTACGTGCTGCCGATCGCACCGGCGCTCGCGCTGATCATCGGCGCGTACCTGCCGCTGATGTCGGCCGACCGGTTCCGCCGCCACCTGCTCGGCTATCTCGTGTTTTTCGTCGTCGCGGCATTCGGGATCATCTTCCTCGCGTACCAGGGTGACGCCCGCACGCCGAACGCGCTGTATCGCGCGTTCCAGATGTGGCTGTACGCGGGCCTCGCGGTCTCGGCCGCGCTGACGCTCGCGGCCGCGTGGCTGAACCGCCGCACGGGCGTCGCGGCCGCGATCGCCGCGTTCGGCGCCGCGTGGCTCGCGTTCGGCACGATCGGCGGCACCGGGCACGACGAGTTCGGCCGCTACAGCTCGGGCGCGCTGCTCGCGCCCGCCGTGCGCACCGAACTGGCGAAGCTGCCGCCCGACACGCCGTTCTACTCGATCGAGATGCTCGATCACACGTTCCCGTTCTATATGGGCCACACGACGATCATGGTCCAGCGCCAGGACGAGCTCGCGTTCGGGATCTCGGTCGAGCCGAACAAATGGATTCCGACCGTCAACGAATGGATCACGCGCTGGAAACAGGAAACCCATGCGCTGGCGATCATGCCGCCCGGCCAGTACGACACGCTGGTCAAGCAAGGCGTGCCGATGCGCGTGATCGCGCGCGACAACCGCCGCGTGATCGTCGAGAAACCGCAATCGTAAGGACGCCCATCGCATGAATCCCGTTTCGTTCGCCTGCATCATCACCGGCGTAATGCTCAACGCCTGTGCGCAACTTCTGCTGAAAGCCGGCGTCAACGCCGTTGGACACTTCGAATTCAGCCGTGCGAACATCATCCCGGTCGGCCTGAAGATCGCGACCCAGTTGCCGATCATCGGCGGCCTGAGCTGCTACGTGCTGAGCGTCGTCGTCTGGATCCTCGGGCTGTCGCGGGTCGACGTGTCGATCGCGTACCCGATGCTGTCGCTCGGTTACGTCGTCAACGCATTCGCGGCCTGGTACCTGTTCGGCGAGGTGCTGTCGGTCCAGCGGCTCGTCGGCATCGGCATCATTTTGATCGGGGTACTCGTGCTTGCACGAAGCTGAGCATGCCTCGCGGCGTTAAGCGTCCGCCTACAAAAAATCACGGTACGAATCCGCCAACCGGTGTTTAATGCCGGTTTCGGACGGGATTGCCCGACCCTTTTATTACACGCCATTACAGGCCAAAGCGTTCATGAGCCAGACTACCGCTCCGTTTCTGCCGTTCACCCGCCCCGAGATCGATGAGGAAACCATCCAGGGCGTCGTCGAAGTGCTGCGCTCGGGCTGGATCACCACCGGCCCGCAGTGCCAGAAATTCGAAGCGGCGCTGTCCGAATACTGCGGCGGCCGTCCGGTCCGCGCGTTCAACTCGGGCACCTGCACGCTCGAGATCGGCCTGCGCATCGCGGGCGTCGGCGCCGGCGACGAGGTGATCACGACGCCGGCGTCGTGGGTCTCGACCAGCAACGTGATCCTCGAGACGGGCGCGACGCCCGTATTCGCGGACATCGATCCCGTCACGCGCAACATCGACCTCGACAAGCTCGAGCAGGCGATCACGCCGCGCACGAAGGCGATCATCCCCGTCTACCTGGCCGGCCTGCCGGTCGACATGGACCGCCTGTACGCGATCGCGCGCGCGCACAACCTGCGCGTGATCGAAGATGCGGCGCAGGCGCTCGGCTCGACGTGGAACGGCAAGCGCATCGGCGCGTTCGGCGACATCGTGTCGTTCAGCTTCCACGCGAACAAGAACCTGACGACGATCGAAGGCGGCGCGCTCGTGCTGAACAACGAGGACGAAGCGACACTCGCGCAGAAGTACCGGCTGCAGGGCATCACGCGCACGGGCTTCGACGGGATGGACTGCGACGTGCTCGGCGGCAAGTACAACCTGACCGACGTCGCCGCGCGCGTCGGCCTCGGCCAGCTGCCGCACCTCGAGCGCTTCACCGCGCAGCGCCGCGCGCTGGCCCGCGCGTATTTCGCCGCGTTCGACGGCGGCCCGGCCGCGAAGCTCGGCGTCGGCCTGCCGGTCGCCGAATTCGAGAACGGCAACTGGCACATGTTCCAGATCACGCTGCCGCTCGAGCGGCTGTCGATCCCGCGCGCCGAGTTCATGGCGCAGATGAAGGAACGCGGCATCGGCACGGGCATCCACTACCCGGCGATCCATCTTTTCACGCTGTACCGTGCGCGCGGCTTCAAGGAGGGCATGTTCCCCCACGCCGAACGGTACGGCGCGTCGACCGTCACGCTGCCGCTGTTCACGCAGATGACCGAGGGCGACGTGCGTCGTGTGGTCGACGCCATCAACCAGATTTGCGAACAATACGGAAAATAAGCGTACATGAGTCACCTTGAAGCACGCGCCGGGCATCCGGGCGCCGGGCACCTGGACGCCGGCCGGCCCGAAGTATCGGTCATCATCCCCGTGTACAACGAGGAAGACGGCCTCGCCGCGCTGTTCGCGCGGCTGTATCCGGCGCTCGACGCACTCGACACGTCATACGAAGTGATCCTGATCAACGACGGCAGCCGCGACCGCTCGGCCGCGATGCTCGCCGACCAGTTCCATGTGCGCCCCGACACGACGCGCGTCGTGCTGCTCAACGGCAACTACGGCCAGCACATGGCGATCCTCGCGGGCTTCGCGCAATCGCGCGGCGAGATCGTCATCACGCTCGACGCCGACCTGCAGAACCCGCCCGAGGAAATCGGCAAGCTGATCGCGAAGATGCGCGAGGGCTACGACTACGTCGGCTCGATCCGCAAGCAGCGCCAGGACAGCCTGTGGCGGCGCAAGGCGTCGCAGATGATGAACCGCCTGCGCGAGCGCATCACGCGCATCAAGATGACCGACCAGGGCTGCATGCTGCGCGCGTACAGCCGCCGCATCATCGACACGATCAACGTGTGCGGCGAAGTCAACACGTTCATCCCCGCGCTGGCCTATACGTTCGCGCAGAAGCCGACCGAGATCGAGGTCGCGCACGAGGAGCGCTTCGCGGGCGAGTCGAAGTACTCGCTGTACAGCCTGATCCGGCTGAACTTCGACCTCGTGACGGGCTTCTCGGTCGTGCCGCTGCAGTGGCTGTCGTTCATCGGCGTGATCCTGTCGCTCGGCTCCGCCGCGCTGTTCGTGCTGCTGCTCGTGCGGCGCTTCATCGTCGGCGCGGAAGTGCAAGGCGTGTTCACGCTGTTCGCGATCACGTTCTTCCTGCTCGGCGTGATCATCTTCGCGCTCGGCCTGCTCGGCGAATACGTCGGCCGCATCTACCAGCAGGTGCGCGCACGGCCGCGCTACCTGATCCAGGCCGTGCTCGAGCAGCATGACGGCATGCCGGCGGTGCCGGCCGGCGCGAATCGCGCGGGAGCCTCGCAATGAAGCCGCGCGCGGTCGTCTTCGCGTATCACAACGTCGGCGTGCGGTGCCTGCAGGTGCTGCTCGCGCGCGGCGTCGACGTCGCGCTCGTCGTCACGCACGAGGACAACCCGAACGAGAACATCTGGTTCGGCAGCGTCGCGTCCGTCGCGGCCGAGCACGGCATTCCGGTCGTCACGCCGGCCGATCCCGCCGATCCGGCGCTGCGCCGCGCGGTATCGGACGCGCAGCCGGATTTCATCTTCTCGTTCTACTACCGGCACATGCTGCCGGTGGACCTGCTCGCGATCGCGCCGCGCGGCGCGTACAACATGCACGGTTCGCTGCTGCCGAAATACCGGGGTCGGGTACCGACCAACTGGGCCGTGCTGAACGGCGAGACCGAAACCGGCGCGACGCTGCACGAAATGGCCGCGAAGCCCGACGCGGGCGCGATCATCGGCCAGACCGCGGTGCCGATCCTGCCGGACGATACCGCCACGCAGGTGTTCGACAAGGTCACGGTGGCCGCCGAGCAGACGCTCTGGCGCGTGCTGCCCGCGCTGCTCGCGGGTGAGGCGGCGCACCTGCCGAACGATCTCGCGACCGGCAGCTACTTCGGCGGGCGCAAGCCCGAGGACGGCCGCGTCGACTGGTCGAAGCCGGCCGCGCAGGTCTACAACCTGGTGCGCGCGGTCGCGCCGCCCTATCCGGGCGCGTTTACGGACGTCGGCGGCGCGCGTTTCGTGATCGCGCGCGCGCGCCTCGCGGCGCCCGGCAGCGCGGCAGCGGCCGCCGCGGCAGATTTGCCGCCCGGCCTGCACGTAAGCGATAATGCGCTATTCGGCGTCTGCGGCGACAGCCGCGCCTTATCCATTCTCGAGCTGTGGCAGCAGCGCGACGGCAGCGAAACCGTCGTGACGCCCGCGGAATTCGCGCAGTTCATTCATTCTTCCCGTCATTCATGAAAGCAAAAAAAGTCCTGATCCTGGGTGTGAACGGCTTCATCGGCCATCACCTGTCGAAGCGCATTCTTGAAACCACCGATTGGGAAGTGTTCGGCATGGACATGCAGACCGATCGGCTTGGCGACCTCGTCAACCACGAGCGGATGCATTTTTTCGAAGGCGACATCACGATCAACAAGGAGTGGGTCGAGTATCACGTGAAGAAGTGCGACGTGATCCTGCCGCTCGTCGCGATCGCGACGCCCGCCACCTACGTCCAGCAGCCGCTGCGCGTGTTCGAGCTCGACTTCGAGGCGAACCTGCCGATCGTGCGTTCGGCCGTCAAGTACGGCAAGCACCTCGTGTTCCCGTCGACCTCCGAGGTCTACGGCATGTGCTCGGACGAGCAGTTCGACCCGGACGCGTCCGCCCTCACCTACGGCCCGATCAACAAGCCGCGCTGGATCTACGCGTGCTCGAAGCAGTTGATGGACCGCGTGATCTGGGGTTACGGGATGGAAGGCCTGAACTTCACGCTGTTCCGCCCGTTCAACTGGATCGGCCCGGGCCTCGACTCGATCTACACGCCGAAGGAAGGCAGCTCGCGCGTCGTCACGCAGTTCCTCGGCCACATCGTGCGCGGAGAGAACATCAGCCTCGTCGACGGCGGCTCGCAGAAGCGCGCGTTCACCGATATCGGCGACGGCATCAGCGCGCTGATGAAGATCATCGAGAACGCGAACGGCGTCGCATCGGGCAAGATCTACAACATCGGGAATCCGAAGAACAACTTCTCGGTTCGCGAGCTCGCGCACAAGATGCTCGAACTGGCGGCGGAATTCCCCGAGTATGCCGATTCGGCCAAGCAGGTGAAGCTCGTCGAAACGACGTCCGGCGCCTACTACGGCAACGGCTACCAGGACGTGCAGAACCGCGTGCCGAAGATCGACAACACGATGCAGGAGCTCGGCTGGGCGCCGCAAGCGACGTTCGACGACGCGCTGCGCAACATCTTCGAAGCGTATCGCGGCCACGTCGCCGACGCGCGCGCGCTCGTCGAACAGCAAGGCTGATCGGGACGCTCGCTTGGCTCGCATCGTCCTCAAGATTGACGTCGACACGCTGCGCGGCACGCGCGAAGGCGTGCCGAACCTCGCGCGCATCTTCGACCGCTTCAGTGCGCGCGCGACCTTCCTCTTCAGCCTCGGGCCCGATCACACGGGCTGGGCGCTGCGGCGCGTGTTCCGCCCTGGCTTCCTGAAGAAAGTGTCGCGCACGTCGGTGGTCGAACACTACGGCGTGAAGCAGCTGATGTACGGCGTGCTGCTGCCGGGCCCCGACATCGGCCGCCGTGCGATCTCCGACATGCGCGCGATTCACGAGGCCGGCTTCGAATGCGGGATCCACACGTGGGATCACGTGTACTGGCAGGACAACGTCCGCGCGCGCGATCGCGACTGGACCGCGCGTGAAATGCAGAAGAGCCACGCGCGCTTCATCGAGATCTTCGGCACGCCGCCCGTCACGCACGGCGCGGCCGGCTGGCAGATGAACGACTCCGCGTTCGAGCAGATCGACGCATGGGGGATGCGCTACGCGTCCGACGGCCGCGGCCATTCGCCGTACCTGCCCGTCGTCGCCGGCCGCACGCTGTCGCACGTGCAGATGCCGACGACGCTACCCACGCTCGACGAAGTGCTCGGCATCGACGGCGTCGACACGCACAATGTCGCCGCGCACATCCTCAGGTTCACCGAAACCAATCCGCACGACCAGGTGTTCACGCTGCATGCGGAACTGGAAGGCCAGAAGCTCGCGCCCGTGTTCGAGCAACTGCTCGCCGGCTGGCGCGCGCAAGGCCACACGTTTGCGACGATGGGCGACTACCACGCGACGCTGGACCGCGACTCGCTGCCATCGTACCCTGTCACGTGGGGCGAAATCCCCGGCCGCTCCGGCGAACTGATCGTCCAGCCCGACTGAGTTCGCACGCGAGCCGGCGTCGCCCGCAGCGCCCTTGCGGCGCTGCCGCGACGCCCCGCCGAACCGCGCCGCCGCAGCGGCGCCTTTCCATAACAACAGGAGAAACACGTGTCCGTCGAAGTTGACCGTCAAGTTCCCGATTTCACTGCACCGGCCACGGGCGGCGACATTTCGCTGTCCGACCTGAAGGGCAAGAAGCTCGTGCTGTACTTCTATCCGAAGGACAACACGCCGGGCTGCACGACCGAAGGGCTGCAGTTCCGCGATCTCTATCCGAAGTTCAAGAAAGCCGGTGCCGAAGTCATCGGCGTGTCGCGCGACAGCCTGCGCTCGCATGACAATTTCAAGGCAAAGCTCGAACTGCCGTTCCCGCTGATCTCCGATGCCGACGAAGCGCTGTGCGCGCTGTTCGATGTCATCAAGATGAAGAAAATGTATGGCAAGGAAGTGCGTGGAATCGAGCGCTCGACGTTCCTGATCGACGCTGACGGCGTGCTCCGTCAGGCATGGCGCGGCATCAAGGTGCCGGGGCATGTCGACGACGTGCTAAGTGCTGTACAAGCGCTTTGAGGCGCGTTATATTGGGCCGCAATGAATGCCAGTTCGCCCCATATTTCTCGTAGCTGCGCCGGTGCTCGATGCGATGCTTCCCGGCACCTGACGCGCATCACGACGGTATCAGCCGAGCCGCATGTCCCTGTCGACGGGGCAGCGGCTTTTTTTATGGATTGCGCGCCGGCCCGCGGGCTGGCCCTCACCCCGTCAAGGAGCTGATCGACACTTAGGCGAACCGGCTAGACGAAATTCCTGTGCGCCACCGCGCGCAAACTGCATGCGTCTACGTCACGCAGGATGCGATCAGCGGCGCACGCCTTGCGACACGATTCCTCCCGAGGGACACCATGCCTTTGCCTACCCCCCCCAGCAAGCTCGGCAGCCTGCTGCCGCCCGACGAATACAAGGCGAAAGCGCGGCCCGCGAAAGCCGCGAAAAAATCCGCCGAAGGGGACGCATCCACAGCCGGTGACTATGGTCCGGCCAGCGTGGCCCAACCGATGATCGAAGCCGCGAATACGGCCGCGCCGCTGCGCGCCGTCGCGACTTCGGCGCAAGATGCCGCGAGCGCACCCGCACGCGGCCGCAAGACCAGACAGACGGCCGCACTGTTGCAGCCGATGCAGGCGCCAGCCGCACCCGCGGCGCCGGTCGTCGCGCGCCACGACAAGCCGGCCGCCGACAAACCGGCCGCGGCTCCCGCGCGCGATGCCGGCGCGGCGACGAAGTCGCGCGGCCGCAAGCCCGCCGAAGCCGAACTGCAGAAACTGTTCGTGCTCGACACCAACGTGCTGATGCACGACCCGAGCAGCCTCTTCCGCTTCGAGGAACACGACGTCTATCTGCCGATGATGACGCTCGAGGAACTCGACAACCACAAGAAGGGGATGTCCGAAGTCGCGCGCAACGCACGCCAGGTCAGCCGCACGCTCGACGCGCTCGTCGCCGATGCCGGCGCGATCACGGCCGGCATCCCGCTGTCGCGCCTCGGCAGCCGCGAGGCGCTCGGTCGCCTGTACTTCCAGACGAAGCTCGCCGACATCGCGCCCGTCGAAGGCCTGCCCGCAGGCAAGGCCGACAACCAGATCCTCGGCGTCGTGCGCGCGCTGCAGCGCGACCGGCCCGACCGCCAGGTCGTGCTGGTGTCGAAAGACATCAACATGCGGATCAAGGCGCACGCGCTCGGCCTGCCCGCGGAAGACTACTTCAACGACCAGGTGCTCGAGGATTCCGATCTCCTCTACAGCGGCGTGCGCGAACTGCCGCAGGACTTCTGGACCAAGCACGCGAAGGGCATGGAGAGCTGGCAGGACACGAAGACGGGCACCACGTACTACCGCGTGACGGGCCCGCTCGTCGCGTCGATGCTCGTCAACGAGTTCGCCTATCTCGAACCGCAGAACGGCGAGCCGACGTTCCACGCGATCGTCCGCGAGCTGAACGGCAAGACGGCGCTGCTGCAGACGCTGCGCGACTACAGCCACCACAAGAACAACGTGTGGGGCATCACCGCGCGCAACCGCGAGCAGAACTTCGCGCTGAACCTGCTGATGAACCCCGAGATCGACTTCGTCACGCTGCTCGGCCAGGCCGGCACCGGCAAGACGCTCGTCGCGCTCGCGGCCGGCCTCGCGCAGGTGCTCGACGACAAGCGCTACAACGAGATCATCGTGACGCGCGCGACCGTGCCCGTCGGCGAGGACATCGGTTTCCTGCCCGGTACCGAGGAAGAGAAGATGCAGCCGTGGATGGGCGCATTCGACGACAACCTCGAAGTGCTGCAGAAGACCGACGACGCTGCCGGAGAATGGGGACGTGCCGCGACGCAGGAACTGATCCGTTCACGCCTGAAGGTGAAGAGCATGAACTTCATGCGCGGCCGCACGTTCGTCGACAAGTACCTGATCATCGACGAGGCGCAGAACCTGACGCCGAAGCAGATGAAGACGCTCGTCACGCGCGCGGGCCCCGGCACGAAGATCGTGTGCCTCGGCAACATCGCGCAGATCGACACGCCCTACCTGACCGAAGGCAGCTCGGGCCTGACCTACGTCGTCGACCGCTTCAAGGGCTGGGGCCACAGCGGCCATGTGACGCTCGCGCGCGGCGAACGCTCGCGGCTCGCCGACTACGCGTCGGACATCCTGTAACGCGGCAGGCCGGTCCGCCGGCTTTCGACGCATCGCGGCGCTCCGTTTCCGGAGCGCCGTTTTTATTTGGGGTCGAAAACACTGTAACGCATCGTCACGCAAAAGCCCCATTTACGCGCGAAACTTCAAGTAAATTCTCAAGAATGGTTGCTTAAGCCCCGCTGGAGCGTCTACCATCGGGTCTGTCTGTTGTCATACGATTCGCGAGCGCGCCGCGTTCGCCCGCCTTGCCATGCTTCGAATCTGTGTTCCCGTCGCCGTCGTTTCGCTGCTTGCGGCCTGCTCCAGCCTGCCGCCGCAGTCGGCATCGCGTGAGCCGGGAATGAAGATCACGACGCCGCGCGCATTCCCGGCCCCTGCCAATTTCCCGAAATTCGTCGATCACAGCGTCGGCCAGGAAGAGATTTCGATCCAGGCGATGAGCCTTGTCGGCGTCCCGTATCGCTGGGGCGGCAATACGCCGACGAGCGGCTTCGACTGCAGCGGGCTCGTGCGCTACGTGATCGGCCGCGCGGCCGACGTGAACCTGCCGCGCACGACCGCCGACATGAGCGGCCGCGGCGTATCGATCGACCCCGACCAGATCGCGCCGGGCGACCTGATCTTCTTCAATACGACCGGGCGGCCGCATTCGCACGTCGGCATCTATGTCGGCAAGCTGCGCTTCGTCAACGCACCGTCGACGGGCGGCACCGTGCGGCTCGACTACCTGACGAACCCATACTGGGCCAAGCGTTTCGACGGCATTCGCCGCGTCGCGCCACCACGCGCGACGCCCACGCCGTTCGATGCGCCGACCTACGAAGCGAAGCGCGACGAGCCGCGCAACCCGCCGGCGGTTGCGCCCGCCCCCGTCATGACTGCCGCCGCGCCGCGGCCGCCTGCCTATGCTTCGTCGCAAGCCGGAGCGACGCAGTCGCCCGCTCCGGTCATGCCGGCTGCGCGGGCCGTGACGACCGCCGCGGTTGCGCCTGCGGCCGCGTCCGCCGATCCGTACGAACCGCCGCCGCCGCGCGTGCAGGCAGCCCGGCAACAGGCAACGTCGGCGAACGGCGATGGCGGCCCGACCGCGATGACCGCGAATGCAGCGTCGGCCGGCCCGGCGGAAGTCGGCGCGCAGATTCCGACGACGGCACTGACCGCCGCCCAAGCCGCCGCATTCGATGCGGAACCGCCGCCCGCAGCAGCCGCGACGGCGTCGCGCGACACCGACCCCGCGCCCGTGCAGGTGCTGCGTGCGTCGACGCAATCCTCGCCCGTCAGCCCGCGCACCGGCACCGCGGACGATCCGATTGCCCGGTTCGCGAACGGGAGTTACTGACCCGTTGCTCGAACCTCGACGGTAACCTCGCCGGCATCCGTCGCAGCCCCGCCGTTCGTCGCAAACTTCCTCGCCTCCAAAGAAAATGCGCCGCAGCCTTTCGGCCTGCGGCGCATTTCATGTCGAACCGGCGGTGTTGCCGATCAGAAGATCCGGTGTCCGAGCCACCATCCGCCGGCTGCGATCAGCGCGGACGCCGGAATCGTCAGCACCCACGCCCACACGATGTTGCCGGCGACGCCCCAGCGCACGGCCGACAGCTTCTGCGTCGCGCCGACGCCGACGATCGCGCCGGTGATCGTATGCGTGGTCGATACGGGGATGCCGAGGAACGACGCGATGAACAGCGTGATCGCGCCGCCGCTTTCGGCACAGAAACCGCCGACCGGCTTGAGCTTCGTGATCTTCTGGCCCATCGTGCGCACGATGCGCCAGCCACCGAACAGCGTGCCGAGGCCCATCGACAGGTAGCACGCGCCGATCACCCACGCGGGCGGCGCATCGGACGTCGCCGACGCATAGCCCGACGCGATCAGCAGCATCCAGATGATGCCGATCGTCTTCTGCGCGTCGTTGCCGCCGTGGCCCAAGCTGTACAGGCCGGCCGACAGCAGCTGGAGCCTGCGGAACCGCCGGTCGACCTTGCTGGGCGCGGTACGGAAATACAGCCACGACACGCCGAGCATGAACAGCGAACCGAGGATGAAACCGAGCAGCGGCGAAATGAAGATGAACGCGACGGTCTTCATCAGCCCGTCGATGTTCAGCGAGCTCCAGCCCGACTTCGCAAGCGCCGAGCCGACGAGGCCGCCGATCAGCGCGTGCGACGAGCTCGACGGGATCCCGTAGTACCAAGTGATCACGTTCCAGCCGATCGCACCGACCAGCGCGCCGAACACGACATAGTGGTCGACGATCTCGGGATCGATCGTGCCTCTACCGACGGTCTGCGCGACTTTCAGGTGGAAGATGAAATACGCGATGACGTTGAACGCCGCCGCGAACACCACGGCCTGCTGGGGTTTCAGCACCCCGGTGGACACGACGGTGGCGATCGAGTTCGCCGCGTCGTGGAAGCCGTTCATGAAGTCGAATACGAGCGCGACGAGCACCAGCGTCGCGACCATCCATAGGGCGAGTTGTATCGAATGCATCGTGGTCCGCTCAGGCGTTTTCCAGCACGATGCCTTCGATGATGTTCGCGACGTCCTCGCACTTGTCGGTGATCTCTTCGAGCAGCTCGTAGATCGCCTTCAGCTTGATGAGCGTCTTCACGTCGTCTTCTTCGCGGAACAGCTTCGACATCGCGGCGCGCAGCACGCGATCGGCCTCCGACTCCCAGCGGTCGATCTCCTCGCACTGCTTGAGGATCTGCGCCGACTGCTTCATGTCGGACAGCATCCCGACCGCCTGCTGCACGTGCTGGGCCGACCGCGTGACGATGTGCGCGAGCTGGCTCGCCTCGGACGTGACGGCCTGCACGTCGTACAGCGACACGGCCGTCGCGACGTCTTCCATCAGGTCGAGGATGTCGTCCATCGTCGTGATCAGCTTGTGGATCTCGTCGCGATCGAGCGGCGTGATGAAAGTCTTGTGCAGCAGATCGATCGCTTCGTGCGTGAGCTTGTCGGCGGCCTTCTCGGCCGTCTGCACGTTTTGCTTGTGAATCTCGGCGTCGGCGAGATTGTCGATCAGCAGTTCGAGTTCGCGTCCGCCGGCAACGATGTGCTTCGCGTGCGCGTTGAAGAGTTCAAAGAACTTGCCCTCGGTGGGCATGAATCGACCGAACATGGGATTCCTGAGAGATTGTCAAACTACTGTCACGAAAACGGGCGACATTGTACCGTTTCCGATCGCGCCGCGCCGCGCGCATATGCGCACGGCGGGATTGGATACAACGCTTGGCGAAATAAGAGTTTACATCCGGCGTTACTCGCCGTAGAAGTTCTGCGCCCCTGCAAAGTTGTCGAACTTCGTGTATTGACCCAGGAACGTGAGCCGAACGGGACCGATCGGGCCGTTACGCTGCTTGCCGATGATGATCTCGGCCGTGCCCTTGTCCGGGCTGTCCGGGTTGTAGACTTCGTCGCGGTAAATGAACAGGATCACGTCCGCGTCCTGTTCGATTGCGCCCGATTCGCGCAAATCGGACATCACCGGACGCTTGTTCGGACGCTGTTCGAGGCCGCGGTTCAGCTGCGACAGCGCAATCACCGGCACGTCGAGTTCCTTCGCGAGGCTCTTCAGCGATCGCGAGATTTCCGAGATTTCGGTCGCGCGGTTCTCGCCCTGCGACGAACCCGACATCAGCTGCAGGTAGTCGACGATGATCAGGCCGAGCTTGCCGCATTGCCGCGAGAGACGCCGCGCGCGCGAGCGCAATTCCATCGGGTTCAGGCCGCCCGTCTCGTCGATGAAGATTTGCGCCTCGCTCATCTTCTGCACCGCGTGCGTGAGTTTCGGCCAGTCCTCGTCCGTCAGGCGGCCCGTACGCATCCGGTGCTGGTCAAGCCGGCCGATCGAGCCGAGCATACGCATCACGAGCTGGGTGCCCGGCATTTCCATCGAGAACACCGCGACCGGCAGCCCGTACTCGACCGCGACGTACTCGCCGATGTTCATCGAGAAGGCGGTCTTACCCATCGACGGGCGCCCCGCCACGATGATCAGTTCGCCGCCGTGCATCCCGGAGGTCATCCGGTCGAGGTCGACGAAGCCCGTCGGCGTACCGGTGACGTCGCTCGGGTTCGCGGTGTGGTACAGCGTGTCGATGCGCTCGACGACCTGTGTGAGCAGCGGGCCGATCTCGAGGAAGCCCTGGTTGCCGCGCGCCCCCTCTTCGGCGATCGAGAACACCTTCGACTCGGCTTCGTCGAGCAGCTGGCGGACTTCCTTGCCCTGCGGATTGAACGCGTCGGCCGAGATTTCGTCGGCGACCGACACGAGCCGGCGCAGCACCGCACGGTCGCGCACGATTTCCGCGTAGCGGCGGATGTTCGCCGCGCTCGGCGTGTTCTGCGCGAGTGCGTTCAGGTACGCGAGCCCGCCGACGTCGTCGGCCTTGCCGGACGTGGTCATCGCTTCGTACACGGTGACGACGTCGGCCGGGCGCGTCGACGCGATCAGCCGGCCGATGTGCTCGTAGATGATCCGGTGGTCGTAGCGATAGAAATCGCCCTGCGACAGGAAGTCGGCAATCCGGTCCCATGCCGCGTTGTCGAGCAACAGGCCGCCGAGCACCGACTGCTCGGCTTCGACCGAATGCGGCGGGACTTTCAGCGATTCGATTTGAGGATCTTGCGGCGCGTTCATGGGTTGGGATTATCGCGAATTACACAGGACGACGCCATACCGGCCGCCAGTGATGCGGCAATAAAAAAGGCAGGCCCCGGTTGCCCGGGCGCCTGCCCTTGTCCGGACAGCGGAGGCCGCCCGGAAAGCTTGCATACGCTTACGCGTGGTCGCCGATCACGTTGACCGTGACGTCGACGACGACGTCCGTGTGCAGTGCGACCTGGACGCTGTGCTCGCCGATCATCTTCAGCGGGCCTTCCGGCATGCGAACTTGCAGCTTCTCGACTTCGAAACCTGCCTTCTTCAGCAGTTCCGCGACGTCGCCGTTCGTGACCGAGCCGAACAGACGGCCGTCAACGCCCGACTTCTGCGTGATTTCGAACGCCTGGCCGTTCAGCTTCTCGCCGACTGCCTGCGACGCTGCCAGCTTTTCAGCGGCGATCTTTTCGAGTTCAGCGCGGCGCACTTCGAATTCGGCGATCGCTTCCTTCGTTGCACGGCGAGCCTTGCGGTTCGGGATCAGGAAGTTGCGAGCGTAACCGTCCTTGACCTTGACGATGTCGCCGAGGTTGCCCAGATTGGCGACTTTTTCCAACAGAATGATTTGCATTCGAATTCTCCTTATGGCGTCGCCGAGTTACGCCTTGTGCTGATCGGTGTACGGCAGCAGCGCGAGGAAACGCGCACGCTTGATTGCCGTGTCGAGCTGACGCTGATAGTGCGACTTCGTACCCGTCAGGCGAGCCGGCGTGATCTTGCCGTTTTCGCCGATGAAGTCCTTCAGCGTTTCCGTGTCCTTGTAGTCGATCTGATCGACGCCGGCGGCCGTGAAACGGCAGAACTTCTTGCGCTTGAAGAGCGGGTTTTGTTGCTGACGACGCTTGTCGAATTTTTTACCAGTCGGGCGGGCCATGATTTCAGTCCTTTCCAATGTCCTGCAATGCAGTGATGTGAAACACCAAGGTTCTCGCGTTGCGGCTTTTCTTTGCCAGGAAGCCCGTGAACAGCGTCTCGACGCCCATTTCACGGCTTTCCAGCCTGCCGCTCGCCTCACCGGCCGCCACCGCCTCGATCGTCATTTCGACCTGACGGGGAATGCCTGCTTCGACGACTTCCGTGCGGTGATGCAATGTGGCGCTTGCGATCGGAACACCTGCCGGCGTATATCGCACCGGTGCGCGTTCGACGACGCTCGCCGTCAATTGCAACCTGTTCACGTGAGTGGCGCGCTCCTTGATGGCTTAATGAATGACGAACTTAAGCCTGCGCTTCGGTCGGCTGAGCTGCAGCCGCCTTCTTGGCTTCTTCGCGCTGAACTTCCTTCATCATCGGCGACGGGCCGGTTTCGGCCTTCTTCATCTTGACGATGAGGTGACGCAGCACGGCGTCGTTGAACTTGAACGCGTGTTCGAGTTCGTCGAGCGTCGTCTGGTCGCACTCGATGTTCATGCAGACGTAGTGAGCCTTCGCGAGTTTCTCGATCATGTAGGCCAGTTGGCGACGGCCCCAGTCTTCGACACGGTGGATCTGGCCGCCGTGCGACGTGATCGTGGACTTGTAACGCTCGATCATCGCGGGCACTTGCTCGCTTTGATCGGGGTGCACGATGAATACGATTTCGTAATGACGCATTACACACTCCTTGTGGATTAAAGCCACCCGGGCGTCTGAACCGGTGTGGCAAGTGAGAAGCCGAAGATTCTAACCCGGATACGGGGCGCATGCAAGGCCGTTCGACGATTCGCGGCTGGATTCGGCCGTGTTTTCAAAGACTTGAAAGGCCAGGCCGGTGCAAGCGGCCACGCGTCGGCTTTTTGCGACCGGGGTCGGAATACAAGCGCGCCGGGCCCGCGGCCCGGCGCGCCGTCACTCGCTGCGCGTGCCGGCGAGCCGCGCGTCGAGCGCCGTCCTGAACGCCGCGAGCGCCGACGGCTCCGCGTCGGTCACGGCCCACCACGTCATCCCGGCCGCGTCCCAGCGGTCGAGCGCATAGCCCTGCGACACGGTCGAGTACGGGGCCGCCGGCCCTTCACCCGCCGGCCGCACGTAGACGTCGATCACGTGCTGCCGGTAACGGTAGACAAGCACCGCGACGCGGCGCCGCCCGACGTAGTCGAGCCGGCCGCCGACCAGCGCGAAACCGCTCGCCGCGAGATCCTCGACCGGCGGCGCATAGTCGAGCCTGCCGTTGAACCAAGGCTTGACCGTATGCCGGTCGGTCGAGATCACGTCGATGTCGCGCGCAGACAGGTCGGCCCGCACGTGACTCGAGACGAGTTCGTCGACCGTGCGGTCAGTGTCGGCGTGGTGCGCGGACAGCGCCATCCCGGCCGCCGCGGCAAGCGCCACCAGCAGCGCGACGCCCCAGCCGAGCCCGGGCAGCACGGCGACGCGCGGCCCCGGGCCAGCCGGCGCCGGGCGTGCCGATACGCCGCCACCCAGCCAGGAGAACCAGCGACGGCCGCGCGGCCGCGGCTGCGATCGCGGCTCGGGTTCCGCCCGGGATGGCCCACGGGCCCGCCCGTCCCCCGCTGCCGGCAGGCTCGCGAGGATACTCGCCCGCAGCGCCTCCGGCGCGCGGTGATAGTCGGCCTGCCGCACGGCCTGCACCAGCGTAACGATCCGCGCGCGATCGCGGCGGCACGCGTCGCACCCTTCGACATGCTGCTGGACCCGCAACGCATCGGGCGCCGACAGCTCGCGGTCGACGTCCGCGTCCAGCAACGCTCGCGCTTCGTTACAGTCCATCGATAGCCTCCGATGCGGTTCCGCCTGCCGGCGTACGGCCCGGCCTGCCTTTGGCCGCCGGCTCGGGCTCGCCGCCCAGCAGCACGGCGAGCCTGCGACGGCCGCGCGCGAGCCGCGACATCACCGTGCCGACCGGCACGTCCGCGATCGCCGCGATCTCGCGGTAACTCAGGTCCTCCATCTCGCGCAGCACGAGCACCTCGCGGTATTCGGGCGGCAGCTTCGCGAGCGCCGCATTCACGAGCCGCACGTTCTCGCCGCGCAGCAACTGCGCGAGCGGATCCTCGGTCGCCGGCTGCCAGTCGTCGGGAACGTCGGTGTCGTCGAGCGTGTCGGGCAGCGCGACCTCGTGCGCGTGCGTACGGCGCCGCCACTCGGTGTACCAGGTGTGGCGCACGATCGTCAGCAGCCACGGCCGCGCGTTGTCGCCGCGACACGAATCGACGAAGCGCAGCGCGCGCATGCACGCGTCCTGGACAACGTCGTCCGCATCGCTGGCGTTGCCGCTCAGCCAGCGCGCGAGGTTGTACGCGGCGTCGAGATGCGGCAGCACGAGGGTACGAAACCGCTCGCCGCGCGCTATCGCATCGCCCTCCGCCCGCTCATCGACCGCCTGTCCGGCTTGCCCCACATGGCCTCCCTGGTCCCGGCGGCCGAAACCGCGCCCGTTCCGCGCATGGCGCCCGGACAGACCGGCAACGTGCGCGCTCGATGACCTTACCGTCGCTGCGTCGAGTTTATTCCCGTGCAACGCACATGAAGCGTAAAAAATCCATGGTCAGCCCTGTGGCCGGGCCGCCCGCCGCCGTTACGGCGTGGTGCTCCAGTAGCCGGGGCGCGCGTACGCGTCGCGCAGGTAGTCGATGAAATAGCGCACGCGCGCCGGCACGTAGCGCTGTTGCGGGTAGACCGCGAGGATGTCGTAGTCGGGCAGCGCATACTCGTCGAGCACGGTCTCGAGCTCGCCCGTTTCGAGTTGCGCGGCGATTTCCCACGTCGAGCGCCAGCCGAGCCCGAGGCCTTCGGCCACCCAGCGGTGCAGCAACTCGCCGTCGTTGCAGTCGAGATTGCCCGCGACGCGCATCGTCGCGATCTTGCCGTGGCGCTGGAAATACCAGCCGCGGTTCTGCCCGCCCTGCAGGTTGAACGCGAGGCAGTTGTGCTTCAGCAGGTCGTCGAGCGACTTCGGCCGGCCGTGCCGGCGGAAATAGTCGGGCGTGCCGCACACGACGCGCCGGTTCGACGCGAGCTTCACCGCGACAAAGTTCGGATCGACGGCGCCCCCGATCCGGATCGACAGGTCATAGCCTTCGCGCACGAGATCGACGACACGGTCGGTCAGGTTGAACGACAGCTGCATCTCGGGCTTGTCGGCCAGGAAGCCCGGCGCGTGCGGCGCGACGTGCTTGCGCCCGAACGCTGCCGGCGCGGACACGATCAGGTGCCCGCTGACCGCGCGCCGCCCGGCGGCCAGCTCGTTCTCCGCCTGGTCCCATTCGGACAGCAGCCCGCGGCAGCGCTCGAGGAACGCGGCGCCGTCCTCGCTGACCACCAGCCGCCGTGTCGAGCGGTACATCAACTTCACGCCGAGGCGCTTCTCGAGCGCGTCGATGCGCCGCCCGAGCACCACCGGCGACACGCCCTCCTCGAGCGCCGCCGCCGCGAGGCTGCCGGCATCGGCAACCCGCACGAACGTCTCGATCTGCTTGAAGCGATCCATCTGCCGTCTCCGTCTCTGTTCCGACACCGGCTGGAAACCCCGTCCGGTCGTCATTCCATACTTTTAGTTTCGAAATAAGCGACTCCAGCTGATCTTATCAAACCTTTCCTGCGTCCCTAAAGTGTTTCCAACAGACCCATTCGCACGATCCGCCACATTCAAGGAGACATTCATGGCCAAGATGAGAGCCGTCGACGCAGCCGTACTCGTGCTCGAGAAGGAAGGCATCCAGACCGCGTTCGGTGTGCCGGGTGCGGCCATCAACCCGTTCTACTCTGCGATGCGCAAGTCGGGTGGCATCAGCCACGTGCTGGCCCGCCACGTCGAGGGCGCCTCGCACATGGCCGAAGGCTTCACGCGTGCCGCGCCGGGCAACATCGGCGTGTGCATCGGCACGTCGGGGCCCGCCGGCACCGACATGATCACGGGCCTGTACTCCGCATCGGCCGACTCGATTCCGATCCTCGCGATCACCGGCCAGGCACCGCGTGCGCGCCTGTACAAGGAGGACTTCCAGGCCGTCGACATCGAATCCATCGCGAAACCGGTCACCAAGTGGGCCGTCACCGTGCGCGAGCCGGCGCTCGTGCCGCGCGTGTTCCAGCAGGCGTTCCACCTGATGCGCTCGGGCCGTCCGGGCCCGGTGCTCGTCGACCTGCCGATCGACGTGCAGCTCGCCGAGATCGAGTTCGACATCGACACGTATGAACCGCTGCCGGTCTACAAGCCCGCGGCCACCCGCGCGCAGATCGAGAAGGCGCTCGCGATGCTCAACGATGCGGACAAGCCGCTGATCGTGTCGGGCGGCGGCGTGCTCAACGCAGCGGCCGAAGACCTGCTCGTCCGGTTCGCCGAAACGGTCGGCGTGCCGGTCATCCCGACGCTGATGTCGTGGGGCGCGATTCCGGACGATCACCCGCTGATGGCCGGCATGGTCGGCCTGCAGACGTCGCACCGCTACGGCAACGCGACGATGCTCGCATCCGACTTCGTGCTCGGCATCGGCAACCGCTGGGCCAACCGTCACACGGGCAGCGTCGAGGTCTACACGAAGGGCCGCAAGTTCGTGCACGTCGACATCGAGCCGACGCAGATCGGCCGCGTGTTCGGCCCGGATCTCGGCATCGTGTCGGACGCCAAGGCCGCGCTGGAACTGTTCGTCGCCGTCGCGCAGGAATGGAAGGCGGCCGGCAAGCTGAAGGACCGCGGCGCATGGGTCGCGGAATGCCAGGAACGCAAGCGCACGCTGCAGCGCAAGACGCACTTCGACAACGTGCCGGTCAAGCCGCAGCGCGTGTACGAAGAGATGAACAAGGTGTTCGGCCGCGATACGTGCTACGTCAGCACGATCGGCCTGTCGCAGATCGCCGCGGCGCAGTTCCTGCACGTGTTCAAGGCACGCAACTGGATCAACTGCGGCCAGGCCGGCCCGCTCGGCTGGACGATCCCCGCCGCACTCGGCGTGCGTGCGGCCGATCCGAGCCGCCCGATCGTCGCGCTGTCCGGCGACTACGACTTCCAGTTCATGATCGAGGAACTGGCGGCCGGCGCGCAATTCAAGCTGCCGTACGTGCACGTCGTCGTGAACAACTCGTACCTCGGGCTGATCCGCCAGGCGCAGCGTGCGTTCGACATGGACTACTGCGTGCAGCTCGCGTTCGACAACGTGAACGCCCCGGAACTGAACGGCTATGGCGTCGACCACGTGGCTGTTGCCGAAGGCCTCGGCTGCAAGGCTTTGCGCGTGTTCAAGCCGGAAGAGATCGAGCCGGCGCTGCGGCAGGCGCAGACGCTCGCGGAAGAGTTCAGCGTGCCGGTGGTCGTCGAAGTGATCCTCGAGCGCGTGACGAACATCTCGATGGGCACCGAAATCGACGCGATCAACGAATTCGAGGATCTCGCCGAAAAGGCCGAGCACGCACCGACCGCCATCTCGATGCTCGACTGATCCGCAGGACATTTTTGACTGACCGACCGAAGAGGCTTAGCTCATGCCGAAGTTTGCTGCAAACCTGACCATGCTGTTCAACGAAGTGCCGTTCCTCGACCGCTTCAAGGCGGCAGCGGACGCGGGCTTCGACGCCGTCGAGTTCCTGTTCCCGTATCCGTACGCGAAAGAGGAACTCGCCGAGCGGCTCGAGACGCACCGCCTGCGCCTCGTGCTGCACAACCTGCCCGCCGGCAACTGGGACCAGGGCGAGCGCGGCATCGCGTGCCTGCCCGATCGCGTCGGCGAGTTCCAGGAAGGTGTCGGCCGTGCGATCGACTACGCGAAGGCGCTGAAGGTACCGCAACTGAACTGCCTCGTCGGCATCCCGTCGGCCAGCACGGCGCGCGACAAGACGTTCGTCACGATCGTCGACAACCTGCGCTTTGCCGCCGACGCGCTGAAGCGCGAAGGCATCCGCCTGCTCGTCGAGCCGTGCAACCGCTTCGACATCCCGGGCTTCGCGCTGAACCGCTCGTCCGAAGGGCTCGACGTGATCCGCGCGGTCGGCTCGGACAACCTGTTCCTGCAGTACGACATCTATCACATGCAGCGCATGGAAGGCGAACTGGCCGCGACGATCGAACGCAACCTCGCGTCGATCGGCCACGTCCAGCTCGCGGACAACCCGGGCCGTAACGAGCCGGGCACGGGCGAGATCAACTACGCGTTCCTGTTCGCACTGCTCGACCGGCTCGGCTATACCGGCTACGTCGGCTGCGAATACAAGCCCCGCACCACCACGACGGAAGGGCTCGGCTGGCTGCAAAGCGTCGCCGGCTGCGCACCGGGCTCGGCGCGCCGCGCCGCCTGAGATCCGCCCTTCCCGCTTTCGCCCCTCTAGGAGACTTTCACATGGCAACCATCGGATTCATCGGCCTCGGCATCATGGGCGCGCACATGGCGCGCAACCTGCTCAAGGGCGATCATCAGCTCGTCGTGAACGGTGCGTTCCCGATCCCGGACGACCTGCGCGCGAGCGCCAAGGTCGTCGCGAACTCGACCGAAGTCGCGCAGAACGCGGACATCATCATCTCGATGGTGCCGGACACGCCCGACGTGCGTAACGTGCTGTTCGCCGACGACGGCGTCGCGAAGGGGCTGACGGCCGGCAAGCTCGTGATCGACATGAGCTCGATCTCGCCGCTCGACACGCAGGAATTCGCGAAGCAGATCAACGCGCTCGGCTGCGACTACCTCGACGCGCCGGTGTCCGGCGGCGAAGTCGGCGCACGCGAAGCGACGCTGACGATCATGGTCGGCGGCCCTGAACAGGCATTCGAGCGCGCCAAGCCGCTGTTCGAAAAGATGGGCAAGAACATCACGCTCGTCGGCGACAACGGTGCGGGCCAGACCTGCAAGGTCGCGAACCAGATCATCGTCGCGCTGAACATCGAAGCCGTCGGCGAAGCATTGCTGTTCGCCGCACGCTCGGGCGCCGATCCGGAGCGCGTTCGCCAGGCACTGATGGGCGGCTTCGCCGCATCGCGCATCCTCGAAGTGCATGGCGCGCGGATGACGAAGCGCACGTTCGATCCGGGCTTCCGCATCGAGCTGCACCAGAAGGACCTGAACCTCGCGCTCGACGGCGCACGCAAGCTCGGCCTCGCACTGCCGCATACCGCGAGCGCGCAGCAACTGTTCAGCGTGTGCGCGTCGCACGGCGGCAAGGGATGGGATCACTCGGCACTCGTGCGCGCGCTCGAGATCATGTCGAACTTCGAGATCGGCCAGACGCCGGCCGCGTAACGCGGACGCAAAAACGCGCGGTTCCGCTGCAATGGCGGACACGCGCGAAGAACATGCGCGATCCGGCCGCGGCCGGTCGCATCGATGCGCGACGCACTCGCGCATCACGGTGGGGCGCCCCGCCGCGCATCGCTAACGGCATGCGCGACGGGGCGAAAAACGCCGCTCTGGGCTGAGAGCGGCGTGGTGGGGTCCGCAGCGGCACCCGGCGGCGCCGGGGAAGCCTTGGTCGGTCAGACGTCGTCGTCGGGTGTCCGCCTGTCGGATTTCGCGTATTACATTTCTTTACGTTCAAGCTTGCGATTTTTCATGCAATCGTCGCGCTGAACGCCTACACTTTCGCCACGCCTTTCGAGAAAACCGCCGCGCTTGCGTTCACTCCGGTGAACGCGCCCAGCGCGGTGTTTTTTTCGCCACTTCATGGCGCGTTTTCTTTTCAACCACCTAAGGAGTGCAGCGATGGGTCTTCTTTCGTTTATCAAAGAGGCGGGTGAAAAACTGCTGGGTCATGCCGACGCGCAAGCGGCGGAAGATCCGAATGCCGCGAACCAGACCGCGGCCGATGCGATCAAGAACTACATCAGCACGCAGGGTCTCGACACGTCGAACCTGACGGTCGCGTTCGACGGCGCATCGCGCACCGTCACGCTGTCGGGCAGCGTCGCCGATCTCGACACGAAGGCCAAGGTCAAGGTCGCGGCCGGCAACGTGCAAGGCGTCGCGGGCGTCAACGACGACGATCTGCAGCCGGACGATCCAGAAGTGCAGTACCACGACGTGAAGCCGGGCGACACGCTGTCGGCGATCGCCAAGGAAGTGTATGGCGACGCGAACAAGTACCCGGCGATTTTCGAAGCGAACAAGCCGATGCTGTCGAGCCCGGACAAGATCTATCCGGGCCAGAAGCTCGTGATTCCGCCGCAGTCCTGAGCATTCGCGCAGGATCGAAAAACGGAAAAGGCAGGCCATCGGGCCTGCCTTTTTCTTTGGCGACGCCGCGCCGCACGAGCGGCGGGCGGACATCGGTCAGAACGTATCGAATACGCGCTGCAGTTCGTCGCGCGCCCGGATGCCGTTCGCCAGCGCGAGCATCAGCAGCACGCGCGCCTTGAACGGATTCAGCGAGCCCGCGCTGACGAAGCCGAGCAGATCGTCGTTGGCCGCGCCGTTGCGCATCACATGCCCGGAGCCGACGCGCGACGCACGGACCACGGCAACGCCCGCGTTCACCGCATCGGCGAGCGCCGCCTGCAGCGTCGCATGGATCGACCCGTTGCCGGTGCCGGCCACGACGAGCCCGCACACGCCAGCCGCCACCAGCGCATCGACGGTCGTGCGCGTCACGCCCGCGTAGCTCGTGACGACTTCGACCGGCGGCCACGCGCCGGCGATCGCCAGTTGCGCATCGCGCGAACGCGTAACGCGGCGCGCGAATTCGACGCGGCCGTCCTGCACCCAGCCGAGTGCGCCGAGTTCCGGCGACTGGAATGCGTCGACCGCATAGGTGCTCGTCTTCACGACGTCGCGCGCGCCGTGGATCCGGTTGTTGAACGCGACCAGCACGCCCTGCCCGCGCGCGGCCGGATGCGCGGCCACCGTCACCGCGTTCAGCAGGTTCAGCGGGCCGTCGGACGACAGCGCGGTCGCCGGCCGCATCGCGGCCGTCAGCACGACCGGCTTGTCGCCTTTCACGACCAGATGCAACGCATACGCGGTTTCCTCGAGCGTGTCGGTGCCGTGCGTGATCACGATGCCGTCGATCGCCGGATCGGCCATCAGCGCGTCGATCCGCACGGCGAGCGTGTTCCACAGCGGCAGCGCGAGATCCTTGCTGTCGATGCTGGCGATCTGCTCGGCGTCGATGCGCGCGACCGACGCGAGCGCCGGCACCGCGTCGACCAGGAAATTGACGCCGAGCGCGCCGGCCTGGTAGCCGGCCGTGCTGGCCGCGTCGGGCGCGGCACCGGCGATCGTGCCGCCGGTGGCGAGCACGGCGATGCGCGGCAGGGCCGCCGCGGACGAAGGGGATGCGGGATTCGGAGTATTCATGGCCGCGATTGTAATGGCTCGAGGCCGGGATCCGGCAGGTTCCGGCGCCATGGCCGATGCCGGCCGCCGTATGTCATGGTTTGTCCCGATCGCGCCGCGGCGCGCGTCGTCAACGGCCGTGGCGCCCCCAACGTTATAGGAAGTGCCGTTTAGGTGTTTTCACATTGATTTGCCATAATCGGAGCGCGCGGTGCGATGCGGCCCTATCCTCATCGCGACGTGCTTCGTGACGGCGTCGATAACACGCAATTCACCCCATGGGAGTGTCGAAATGAAAATCCAATCGCTCGTAGCCGCAGTGCTTCTCGGCGGCATGCTGGCTTCCCCCGCGTTCGCGGCGAACAGCCAGCAGGACAAGATGAAGGCCTGCAACACCCAGGCAGCCGGCAAGACGGGCGACGAACGCAAGGCGTTCATGAAGGACTGCCTGTCGGCAAAGCCCGCGAAGGCGATGACGCAGCAGGAAAAGATGAAGGCCTGCAACACGCAGGCAACCGGCAAGAAGGGCGACGACCGCAAGGCGTTCATGAAGAGCTGCCTGAGCAGCCAGCCGGCCGCCTGAGTTCCGGCGCTCCCGCCTCGAATGCCGCGCACCGCTTCTGCGGGCGCGGCATTTTTGTTTTCGTTGCATGCGCATCGACGCGTACGCACCTGAAGCGCCTGCCGCACGTGTTTCGCACCTCGACCTGCCGCGCGCGTTGCGCCGCCGTCGTTCGACCGTCCGCCTCCGCCCGCCCCGCTTTCCGGACCCGCCGTACCGGCACCGACACATGGTGCGGCAATTCGCCGCGTTTTCTTCTATGATGGCTGCAACGCGGCCCACCCAAGTACAAGAAGCGCCATCGGGCCGCCCTCGAGACAGACGCGCACGCGCGTCAAACGGAGGCATGGATGGCATGGAGACAACACCGCTGGTTCCGCCGCTGGCTGATCGTGATCGTGTTCTGGGCCGTGCCCGTCGCGATCGTCGCCGTGCGCGAGATCCGCGAGGAAATGGCCTACAACAAGGCAGACCTGCAGCTCGCGCTGACCACCTGGCAGCTCACCGACGCGCAGCAGGCAGCCGGCGCCGCCACGAAGTGCCACGGGGATCCTGACGAGGCGCGCGCGGCCGGCTGCCCGGCCGACGTGCTCGCCACCAACGCGCCGCGCCAGCAGGCGGCTCGCGACGAATACGTGGTGCGCCGCAATACGCTCGCGGGCTATCTGTGGCACGCATTCGTCGGCTACTGGGTCGTACCGGCCGCGTTCCTGTTCGCCTGCGGCGTCGTGATCGCACTGATCCGCCGCGCGCTGCGCCGCCCGCCGATCAAGCCGCCCGTCCCGCCGGTCACACACTGACACGCCCGCAAGCGCCGTCGCCGTCCAATCTACGTCGTGTTCCGCGCATGCCGCCCCGGCGCGGGGCGCGTCGGCGCGCGTGCGCCGATCCGTCCGTTGGCGCGCCGCGACACCGCCAACGCGATTTGACGCTCTTTCATGCGCGAACGAAAAGGAGTTGTAATCCGCTGTGATATAACTGCCGACGTGATCCGCTCCTTGAGCGAGACTCACTCCGAACGTCATCCGATGGAGAAGAACGATGCAAAAACGGAATCTTGTGCTGAAAGCCGCCGCTGCGCTCATCGTCGGTAGCCTCGCGCTCACCGGTTGCACCACCACCCCGGACAAGCCGGACAACGCCGCGACCAACGCATCGAAGCGCCAGGCGATCGACGCGAGTGTCGATGGGACGCTGTCGCGCCTGTATTCCACGGTCAAGGGTTCGCGTGAACTCGTCGCGAAATCGCGCGGCGTGCTGGTCTTCCCTGACGTGCTCCAGGCCGGCTTCATCGTCGGCGGCCAGTCCGGCAACGGCGCGCTGCGCGTCGGCGGCAGCACGGTCGGCTACTACAACACGTCGTCGCTGTCGGTCGGCCTGCAAGCCGGTGCGCAGTCGAAGGCGATCGTGTTCCTGTTCATGACGCAGCAAGCGCTCGACGAATTCCGCGGCTCGGACGGCTGGGCGGCCGGCGCCGGCGCATCGGTCGCGCTCGTGAAGATGGGCGCGAACGGCGCAATCGACACGACCACGGCCACCGCACCGGTCCAGGTCGTCGTGCTGACGAACGCGGGCCTGATGGGCGACGTGTCGATCAACGGCACGAAGGTCACGAAGCTCAAGATCTGACGCTCACGCACCGCCCGTGCGCAAACGGCGATGTCCTCGCGGACATCGCCGTTTTTTTATCCGCCCGCGCCCTGCGTCAGGTCGTCGAGTCGATCACCTTGAAGCGCGAGCGCTTCTGCGCGCGGATCACCGACTGGTAGACGTCGACATACTGCTGCGCCATCCGGCGCGACGTGAAGCGCTCCTCGAATCGCCGCCGCACGCGCGCACGCGGCAGCAGGTGCAGCCGGTTCACGGCGGCCACCGCGCTGATTTCATCCTCGACGATGAAACCCGACACCCCCTCGTCCAGCACCTCGGGCACCGCACCGCGATTGAATGCGATCACCGGCGTGCCGCACGACATCGCCTCGATCATCACGAGGCCGAACGGTTCCGGCCAGTCGATCGGGAACAGCAGCGCATGTGCGCCCGACAGGAATTCGGCCTTCTGGTGATCGGCGATCTCGCCGATGTATTCGACGTGCGGCAACGCGAAGAGCGGCTTGATCTCGCGGTCGAAATATTCCTGGTCGGCCGCATCGATCTTCGCGGCGATCCGGATCGGCAGCCCGCACTGGCGTGCGATGCTGATCGCCGTGTCGACGCGCTTCTCCGGCGAGATGCGGCCGAGGAACGCGAGATAGCGCGGCTCGACGGGCTGCGGCATGTACAGCGTATCGGGCAACCCGTGGTAGACGGTCGTCAGCCATTTCGCCTGTGGCAGCGGCTGGCGCTGCGAGTTCGAGATCGAGATCACCGGCGCCGTGTTGAACGTGTCGAATACCGGCTGCTGCTCCGGCAGGTCGAGCCGGCCGTGCAGCGTCGTCACGTAAGGCGTTTCCTGCCGGTTGAAGACCGAGAACGAGTAGTAGTCCATGTGGAAATGGAGCACGTCGAAGTCCTTCGCGCGGCGCGCGACCGTCTCCATCAGCAGCATGTGCGGCGCGACGCGGTCGCGGATCGACGTGTCGAGCCGCAGCGCGCGCGGCCAGACCGGCTCGAGCTTCGCCCGTGTCGTCGAGTCGCCGCTCGCGAACAGCGTCACATCATGGCCGAGATCGACGAGCGCCTCGGTGATGTAGGACACGACGCGCTCCGTGCCGCCGTACAGCTTCGGCGGCACGGATTCGGTCAGCGGGGCGATCTGGGCAATTCTCATGGTCCACGTCTCCTGTGTCCTGTCCCGTACTGCGCGGCTGGCGGGAGTGTGCGTCGTTCGCGCGCCCCGCCCCGTGCAGCGCTGGCCGGCATGGCGCCAGCCGGATATCCCGTCATTATTCGCGATCCCGATGCCCGGAACCGCCTGTCTTGCATTTTATGGGCGTTGTTACAGACAGGATACATTCATCCGGTCCGGCCCGATCGCACCGCATCGACCACAGTCGGACCATACACCCGATCCGGGCGCCGATTGCGGCCAAGCGCATGCCGCCGTGCCCGTCAACGCGACGGCCACTTCCATGCCGGCAGGTCGCGCGTGTCCGCATCGACGAGCGCGGTCGCGCCGAGTTGTTTGTCGAGCACCAGCGATTCGCAGCCGGCCTCGCGCTCGAGCGTCGCGATGAGCCGCGCCGCATGCGACACGACCAGCACCTGCGAGCGCCGCGCGGCCTGCGCGATCAGACGGCCGAGCGCCGGCAGCAGATCGGGATGCAGGCTCGTCTCCGGTTCGTTCAGCACCATCAGCGCCGGCGGCCGCGGCGTCAGCAGCGCGGCCGCGAGCAGCAGGAAGCGCAGCGTGCCGTCGGACAGCTCGGCCGCCGCGAGCGGCCGCAGCAGCCCCGGCTGGCGCATCAGCACGTCGAAGCGGCCGCGGCCGCCCGGATTGTCGATCTCGACCGATGCGCCGGGAAACGCATCGTCGATCGCCGCATCGAGTGCCGCGCCGTCGCCGATTTCCCGGATGGTCTGCAGCGCGGCGGCCAGGTCCGCACCGTCGTCCGCCAGCACCGGCGTATGGGTGCCGATGTTCGACTGCCGTGCCGGTGCCTGCGCATCGGTCCGGAAATGGTCGTAGAAGCGCCACGAGCGGATCCGCTCGCGCACCGCGATCATCTCGGGCGCGCCGGTCGGATCGGCGAACTCGGTCATCATGCTGTCGAAGCTCGCGACCGGCTGCGGAATCGTCCGCCAGTCGCCCGACGCGGTGCGTGCGCGGATCTGCGCCCCTTGCCGATCGACCAGCAGCGTCGACGGGCGCGGCAGCGCGCCGCCCCAGATGCATTCGCGCTTGACCACCGGATCGAGCGCGAACTGCGAGTTGCTCCGGACCGGCAGGCCGAGATCGATCGAATAACCGAAATCGTCGCACGCGAAGCCGAGCTTCAGGCTCACCGGCTCCTTGCGCACCGTGCCCGTTACCGGCTCGTCGCCGTTCAGCATCGCGCGCGAAAAACGCTCGGGGCCGGCCCACAGCGTCGACGGCAAGCCGCCCTCGCGGGCGAGCGACGGGATCACGCGGCCCTGCGCGGTGTCGGCGAGCAGCCGCAGCGCGCGGTACACGCTCGACTTGCCGCTGCCGTTCGGCCCCGTGACGACGTTGAGCGCCGCGAGCGGCACGATCAGCTCGCGCAGCGAGCGGTAATTGGCGATAGCAAGCGTGTTCAGTGCAGTCATGGCGATGGATGGCGGGCAGGCACGCGGGCCGCGTTCAGCGGCCGTCGACGGCCTGCGGATCGGCTGCGGTGTTGGCCGCCGTGCTGGCGGCAGGCGCCCGCGCGTGCGACCGTTCGGGATTCGGCGCGTCCGGCGCGGAGCCGTGCGGATACAGTTCCATCCGGCTGCGCGGCAGGCATTGCGGATAGCGGTCCTGCAGGTATGCGATCAACCCTTCGCGCACGCGGCAGCGCAGATCCCAGCACGACGACGAATCGGCCGCGCTGACGAGCGCGCGCAACTGCATCGTGCGCTCCGTCGCATCGGTCACCTGCAGCACCTGCACGCGGCCGTCCCACTCGGGCGCCGCGTGGACGAGCCGCGCGAGCTCCTCGCGCAGCGGCGCGAGCGGCGTGCGGTAGTCGACCGACAGGTAGACCGTGCCGATGATTTCCGCGCTGTTGCGCGTCCAGTTCGTGAACGGGTTCTCGATGATCCACTGCAGCGGCACGACGAGGCGCCGCTGGTCCCACAACCGTACCGACACGAACGAACCGGTGATTTCCTCGATGCGCCCCCACTCGCCCTGGATCACGACCACGTCATCGAGCCGGATCGGCTGCGTAAGCGCGATCTGCAGCCCGGCAATCAGGTTGCCGAGCACCGGCCGCGCGGCAATACCGGCGACCAGGCCCGCGACGCCGGCCGACGCCAGCAGGCTCGCGCCCACCTGGCGCACATTCGGGAACGTCATCAGCGCGGCGCCGGTGCCGATGATCACGATCAGCACCATCACGGTCCGCACGAGCACCTTGGCCTGCGTATGGATGCGCCGCGCCTGGAGGTTGTCGGCCGTATCGAGCGGATGCGCCTGGATGATCGCGTCGCCGACGCCCGCCGCGAGCCGCACCAGCAGCCACGTGAGCGACACGATGGAGCCGACCGCCGCCGCGGTGCGCATGCCGCGCACGAACGACATGCCGTCGTCGGCCTGGACCCACAGCAATTCGAGCGCCAGCAGCGCGAGCACGACGAGCGACGGCTTGTCGATGTAGCGCAGGATCGCGCTCATCAGCGGATACGGCTGCGCGATGCGCTTGACGATGCGTGCGCCGAGACGGTGCACGATCGTGACGACGAGTACGACGATGACCGACACGGCCAGCGTGCCGAGCCACGAATGCAGCGGCGCATCGGCGATGCGCTGCAGTTCCTCGATTGAAATCATCGGCGCCCGGGATGCTTCGGTTATGAGGCGCGCACGCCTCGTCCTGGATGCGTCGGCAACGTCCGGGCAACGCTCGCGCCCGGACACGGCGTCAGATCAGTTGCCGCCCCTGCAGGGAAACGCCTTGCCGAGACCGAGCGACACCGCGGTGCTCGCGTTGTAGTCGGCCAGCTTCGGATTTTCAGCGATGTACTTGCGCACCGCATCGGTCATCTGCTGCGCCCGGATGTCGGGCGGCAGGCAGAAATACTGGCCGACACGCGGCCCCGTGGTGCCGCCGATCGCGTCGATGGTGTTGTAGACACCGTCGGCGGCGCCTTCGATGTAGGCCGCGCACGACGCCCGCGACTTGACGTCCGTCTTCGCGCACAGCCGGTCGAGATCCGCGCCCGTGAAAGCCGCCGCCGACAACGGCACGGCAAACGCCGCGGCACAAAACATTGCGCGCAACATGGTGTTCCTTATGTCAATGCGGCCCGAGACCGCCTGCTGCGTTGGCCGGCGCGACGCCGGACATCCTTCTCCGGCCGGAATCGGTCCGGCCGGGCGTGCACCGCCGCGCTGGCCGGTGCACCGAAAACCGTCATTTTGCACTCTTTTGCGCGTCTGCCGGCGCCGACGCGCCGATACGCACCGTCCGCTTGCTCAGGATGTCGATCGCGTCCGGCGCCTTGTAATGCTTCGCGAACTCGAGCGCGGTGATGCCGAGCTGGTTCTTCACCTGCGGATCGGCACCCTGGTCGAGCAGCAGCGTGACCGTCGACGCATGGTTGCCGCGCGCGGCCATCATCAGCGGCGTCGTGCCGTTCGGCGAAGCCGTGTCGATATACGCGTCGTGGTCGAGCAGCACCTTGACGACCGCGTCCTGGCCGTTGGTCGCCGCGTAGTGCAGCGGCGCCCAGCCCTTCTTGCTGACTTCCGCGCCCTTGTCGATCAGCAGCTTGACGAGGCCGACGTCGCCGTTCAGCGACGCGAGCATCAGCGCGTTCTCGCCGGCCTTGTCTTCCTTCTCGAGGTCGACATTCGGCGTAGTGGCGAGCGCTGCCGCGACCTTGTCGGATTTCTCGCGCGCGGCGATCACCAGCAGCGGGTCGCCGTTCGGCGCGAGCGTGTTCGGATCGAGACCGTTCTTGAGCTGCTTGCCGATGTCGGCGATGTCGTCGAACTTGACCGCCTTGACGATCGCGTCGAGCGACTCGGCATGCGCGCCGGCTGCGGCGAACAGGCCGCTCGCGACCAGCGCGGCGGCGACGAGTGCGCGTTTGGTCAGATGGTTGGTCGGCTTCGTCATTGTTGTGGGCTCCTTCCCTGGGTTGTCGGCTGCGCGCGCGTCGTTAGCGGGCGATCTTGAACAGCCGGAAAAAGTTCTGCGTCGTCGCATCGGCCAGCGCCTCGACGGCGATCCCGCGCTCGGATGCGATAAAGCGTCCGACATGGCTGACGTACGCAGGTTCATTCGGCTTGCCGCGATACGGCACCGGCGCGAGGTACGGCGAGTCGGTCTCGATCAGCAGCCGGTCGAGCGGCACGCGCCGCGCGACGTCCTGCACGTCGGTCGCGTTCTTGAACGTGACGATGCCCGACAGCGAGATATGGAAGTTCTGCGCGAGCGCCTGCTCGGCGACGGGCCAGGGCTCGGTGAAGCAGTGCATCACGCCGCCCGGCACGTCCGCGCGCTCCTCGGCCATGATCCGCAGCGTGTCCTCCGACGACGACCGCGTGTGGACGATCAGCGGCTTCATCGTCGCGGTCGCCGCGCGGATGTGCGTGCGAAAGCGTTCGCGCTGCCATTCCATGTCGGCGATCGAGCGGCCCTCGAGGCGGTAGTAGTCGAGGCCCGTTTCGCCGATCGCGACGACCTTCGGGTGCGCGGCCAGCTCGACGAGTTCCGCGAGCGTCGGCTCGCGCACGTCCTCGTGATCGGGGTGCACGCCGACCGACGCGTAGACGTTGTCGTACGCGTCCGCGATCGCGAGGACTTCGGGTAGCGTCTCGAAATCGACGGACACGCACAGCGCGTGCGTGACGTCGTGCTCGCGCATGTTCTCGAGAACGGCCGGCAGGCGGTCGGCCAGGCCCTTGAAATTGATGTGGCAGTGAGAGTCGACGAACATCGTGTTTCCTGAATACGTAAGGCGGGCGCTCAAGCGCTCGCCGGCGTGCGGCAGCGGGCGGCGTTCGCAGGCAGGCCGGCCACGGTCGCGTCGCTGAGCAAGCCGGGCATCGTTTCGCAACCCATCAGAAACAATGCCGGGTCACGCGAACATTTCCCGATATCCGAGAAACAATTCCTCGAATACGAGCCGCGCGTTCAGCGGATGGTTCTCGACCGTCCGCTGCCGCGTCACGGCCTTCATGAAGCGCGCGAACGCGTTCGCGTCGACCGATTCCGCGCAGCGCGCAAGCGCCGCCGCGTGCATCGGGAAGTAGCGCGGCGCGCCCGCCATCCGCTGCGCGAGCAGATCGTACAGCCAGCGCTGCAGCCAGCCGAGCACCAGCGGCACCGGCAGCTTCTGCAGCGTCTCGCCGCATGCGAACGGGTCGCATGCCGCACCGGCCGCGAGCTGCCCGAGCGTGTAGTCGCGCAGCGGGCGGTTCTCGTCGCTCGCGAGCGCCAGCGCGGCGAGCGGCGCGCCGCCGGCTTCGGCGAGCAGCGCGCTCGCATGGTCGACGCCCTGCGCCGCGAGCCAGGCCGCGGCCGCGTCGGGCGCCGGCACGGTCATCGGCCACTGCCGGCAGCGGCTGATGATCGTCGGCAACAGGCGGTCGATACGCGCCGACACGAGCAGGAACACGACGCCGGACGGCGGTTCCTCCAGCGTTTTCAGCAATGCGTTCGACGCGGCGACGTTGAGCGCCTCAGCCGGATACAGCACGACGACACGCGCGCCGCCGCGGTGCGAGCCGACCCCGCAGAAGTCGAGCAGCGCACGCACCTGCTCGATCTTGATTTCCTTGCTCGGCGCGCGCGTCTTCTTGCCGCCTTCGTCGGCGTCGGCCGGCTTCGCGTCGTCCGCGGCGCCCGGCGCTTCGCCGGCCAGCGCCTCGGGCAGCACGATCCGGTAGTCCGGGTGGTTGCCCTGCGAGAACCAGGTGCAGGCCGCGCAGGTGCCGCACGGCTCGCCGTTCGGCAGCGGCGATTCGCACAGGAAACCCTGCGCGAGATGCTGCGCGAACTGCAGCTTGCCGATCCCGGCCTGGCCGTGCAGCAGCAGCGCATGCGGCCATTGCGCGCGAAGTTGCTGCAGGCGGTTCCAGTCGTCGGTCTGCCACGGATAGATCATGTGGTGCGTTCCTTGCGGGTTACAGCGCGGCGAGCACGCGTTCGAGCTGCCGGCGAATCTCGGGGATCGACTGCGTCGCGTCGACGATCGCGAAGCGGTGCGGCGCCTCTTCCGCACGCCGCAGGTATTCGCCTCGCGTGCGCGTGAAGAACGCGTCGGATTCGCTTTCGAACTTGTCGGGCATGCGCGCGGCGCCGCGGCGCTCGCTCGCGACCTGCGGCGCGACGTCGAACAGCACCGTGAGGTCGGGCTGGAAACCGCCCTGCACCCAGCGCTCGAGCGTCTCGAGCTTGTCGCGCGGCAGCCCGCGACCGCCGCCCTGGTACGCGAACGTTGCGTCGGTGAAGCGATCGGATACGACCCAGTCGCCGCGCGCGAGCGCCGGCTCGATCACGAGCGCAAGATGCTCGCGGCGCGCGGCGAACATCAGCAGCGCTTCCGTCTCGAGATCCATCGGCTGGTTCAGCAGGATTTCGCGCAGCTTCTCGCCGAGCTGCGTGCCGCCCGGCTCGCGGGTGACGACGACCTGCCGGCCGGCCGCGGCCAGCTTGCCCTGAAGACGTTCGCAGAACCATTGCAGGTGGGTGGTCTTCCCCGCCCCGTCGATGCCTTCGAACGTGATGAATTTACCGCTCGCCATTATTGACCTCGTATGTACTTGTCCACGGCCTTGTTGTGGTCGCCGAGCGTATCCGAGAACACGCTCGTGCCGTCGCCCTTCGCGACGAAATAGAGCGCGCTCGTCTGCGCCGGATTGATCGCCGCCTGTAGCGCGGCGACGCCCGGCAACGCAATCGGCGTCGGCGGCAGGCCGCGTCGCGTGTAGGTATTGTAAGGAGTGTCGGCCTCCAGGTCGCGCTTGCGCAAGCGGCCGTCGTACGCGTCGCCGAGCCCGTAGATCACCGACGGATCGGTCTGCAGCGGCATGCCGATGCGCAACCGGTTCGCGAACACGGCCGCGACGAACGCGCGGTCGGCCGCGTGGCCCGTTTCCTTCTCGACGATCGACGCGATCGTCAGCATTTCGTAAGGCGACTTGTACGGCAGCCCCGGCGCGCGCGCGGCCCAGGCCTCGTCGAGACGAGTCTGCATCAGGTGGTACGCGCGGCGATAGATGTTCAGGTCGCTCGTGCCCTTGTCGAACAGGTAGGTATCCGGGAAGAACAGCCCCTCGCCGCTGCCGCGCTGCACCGCGCTGTCCGACGCGCCGATTGCGCGCAGCAGCTCGGCGTCGCTCATGCCGGCCGTCGTGTGCGCAAGGTCGGGATTCGTGTCGAGTTCCGCGCGCATCCGCTTGAAGGTCCAGCCTTCGATGACCGTCGCGACGTACTCGTTCACGTCGCCGCGCGCGATCTTCTGCAGGACTTCGTAAGGCGTGATGCCCGTCTTGAATTCGTAGTTGCCGGACTTGAGCCGGCTCGACAGCCCGAGCACGCGCGTCATCGCGACGAAACCGAACGGCTCGACCGGCACGCCGCCGCGCTTGAGCTGCAGCGCGACGCTCTTCACGCTGCTGCGCGGCTTGATCGTGACGTCGAGCGATGTCGAACCCAGCAGCAGCGGCCGGGTCGCCCAGTAATACCCGCCGCCCGCGCCGGCAGCGGCCACAACGACGGCCAGCGCCACGATCGTCGCGGCGCATTTCTTCAGTAGGGACATGGAAACGTGACTCAGGTAAGACCCATATAATACTTGCTCGCCTCCGTCAAAGTCAGGGTTGACTGTTCCCTCATTCCATGAGCACACCGTTCGCTTCACCGGCTGCCCAGGCCGCATCCGCCTCGCTCCCCGTTTTCCCCCGCCCGTCCGCCGCCGATTTCGACGCGCCGGGCGCCTGCATGCCGCTGCCGCAGTTCGGCGTGATCGACGTGGCCGGCGACGACGCCGCGACGTTCCTGCACAGCCAGCTGACCAACGACATCGAGCATCTCGATGCCGCGAGCGCGCGGCTGTCCGGCTATTGCTCGCCGAAGGGGCGCCTCCTCGGGTCGTTCCTCGCATGGCGTGCCGGCCACGGCGTGCGCCTGCTGGTGTCGAAGGATGTGCAGCCCGCCGTGCAGAAGCGGCTGTCGATGTTCGTGCTGCGCGCGAAGGCGAAGCTCACGGATGCGAGCGACGCGCTCGCGGTGGTCGGCTTCTCCGGCGACGTGCGCCACGCGCTGTCGGGCATCTTCGATGCGCTGCCGGACGGTGTGCACGTGAAGGTCGACGGGCCGGCCGGCACGCTGATTCGCGTGCCCGATGCGGCCGGCCGCAAGCGCTATCTGTGGATCGGCCCGCGCGCGGAAGTCGATGCACGCATCGCCGCGCTCGCCGGCACGCTGCCGGTCGTGTCGCCGGCCGTGTGGGACTGGCTCGACGTTCGCGCGGGCGAGCCGCGCATCACGCAGCCGGCCGTCGAACAGTTCGTGCCGCAGATGGTCAACTTCGACGTGATCGGCGCCGTCAACTTCCGCAAGGGGTGCTACCCGGGCCAGGAAGTCGTCGCGCGCAGCCAGTACCGCGGCACCATCAAGCGCCGCACCGCGCTCGCGCATGTCGCCGGCGAGACCGATACCGCGCATGCCGGCGTCGAGCTGTTCCACAGCGACGATCCCGGCCAGCCGTGCGGGATGATCGTCAACGCGGCGGCCGCGCCCGCGGGCGGCGTCGACGCGCTCGTCGAGATCAAGCTCGTCGCGCTCGACAGCGGCACCGTGCACGTCGGTTCGACCGACGGCCCGGCGCTCGCGTTCGACGCGCTCCCGTACGCGTGGCCGACGGAAGCGTGACGCGCTGACAACCCGTTCGCGCGCCGGCTCGCGAGTCGCGGCCGGCGCCCGATGTTTCCTGTGAGAGATTCGCCCGATGTGCCTGATTGCCTTCGACTGGCAGCCTGATGCCGCCGCCGGTCCCGTCTTTACCCTCATTGCCAACCGCGACGAGTTCTTTCGCCGCACGAGCGCGCCGCTCACCTGGTGGGAGGATGTACCGGGCGTGCTGGCCGGCCGCGATCTCGAAGCCGGCGGCACGTGGCTCGGCATAACGCGCGACGGTCGCTTCGCGGCGCTGACGAACTACCGCGCGCCATTCGACATCCGCGCGGGCGCGCCGACCCGCGGCAAGCTCGTGTCCGATTTCCTTCGCGGCCCGTCCGTCGCGCCGCTCGACTATCTCGGGCAGCTTGCCGAGCATGCGGCCGTATACAACGGCTTCAACTTGCTCGTCGGCGACTGGAAGCGGCGCGAACTCGCGTGGTTCTGCAACCGTGCGCCCGAGGGCGAAAGCGCCGTCGCCGCGCCTGTCGCGATCGCGCCGGGTGTGCACGCGCTGTCGAATGCGCGGCTCGATACGCCCTGGCCGAAAGTGGTGCGCAAGCGCGCGGAACTCGGCACGCTGCTCACCGACAATCCGACCCCGTCGCTCGACGAACTGATCGACCTGATGCGCGACCCGCATGTCGCGGACGACGACGCGCTGCCGCACACGGGCATTCCGATCGAGCGCGAGCGCGCGCTGTCGGCCGCGTTCATCGAGACGCCCGAGTACGGCACGCGCGGCACGACCGCGCTGCGCGTCACGATGAAGGAAGGCGTGCGGCTGACGGTCGAGATCAAGGAGCGCTGCGACGACGACGGCTCGCACCGCACCGTCCGCCCGGGTGCGTTCGAGCGCGCGTTCACGTTCGACGTCGACGCAACGCGGCCGCGCTGAACCGCATTGCCCGCGCTACGGCGCGCGCGTCATCTCGACGTGCGGCACACCGGCTTCGACGAACGGTTCGCCGACCGCCGCGAAGCCGTGCCGCACATAGAACGACACCGCCGAATCCTGCGCGTAGAGCCGCACGACGGTTTCGCCGCGGCGCCGCGCGGCACCGAGCAGTGCGTTCAGCACGGCCGACCCGACGCCCTGCCCGCGCGCGTCGGCCAGCACGGCGACGCGGCCGATCGTGCCGGACGGCAACAGCCTCCCCGTCGCGACCGCGCGGCGTATTCCCGTCGCCGCGTCGATCCGGTACGCGACCGCATGGAGCGATAACGGATCGTCGTCGTCGAGCTCCCATTCCGGCGGAATCTGCTGCTCGCGCACGAATACCGCGTCGCGAATCCGCGCAGCATCGCCACCCAGTACCGTCCAGTCGCCCGTTTCCACTACGCCGTCCGTCATCGCAGCTCTCCATGCGGCGCGCGCTGTCGATCGCCCGCCCGTCAAACGTCGTCGAATGCGGCCTTCAGCGCCGCGACCGCGTCGGCATGCGCAGCCCGCACCTCGGGCACGTAGCCGCCCATCTTGAAGAATTCGTGGATCATCCCCGGATAGCAGACCAGCGTAACCGCGTTGCCGGCCGCGCGCAGCTTGTCCGCGTACGCGGCGCCCTCGTCGCTCAGCGGATCGTATTCGGCCGTCGCGATCCACGCCGGCGCGACGGCCGCGAACGACGGCGCGTCACGCGTGCCGTCCAGCGGCGCGAAGCGCCAGTCGTCGCGGTCCGCCGGATCGCGCACGTATTGCGTGAAGAACCACTGGATCGTGTCCTGCGACAGCAGATAGCCGTTCGCGAGCCGCGCGTGCGATTCCGTTTCCTGGTAACCCGTCACGCCCGGATAGATCAGCATCTGAAGCGCCAGGCGAATGCCTGCGTCGCGCGCAAGCACCGCGCAAACGGTCGCGAGCGTGCCGCCCGCGCTGTCGCCGCCGACCGCCAGCCGCGCGGCGTCGATGCCGAACGCCGCGGCCTCGCGATGCAGCCAGCGCAACGCGTCGTCTGCGTCGTTCACCGCGGTCGGGAACCGGTGTTCGGGCGCGAGCCGGTAGCCGACCGACAGCACCGCGCATTGCGCACCGTGCGCGAGCATCCGGCACAGCGCGTCGTGCGTGTCGACGCTGCCGACCGTGAAGCCGCCGCCATGGTAGTAGACGAGCGCGGGCAACGGCTCCGCGAGGCTCGGCTCGACCGGCAGGTACAGCCGCGCGCCGATCGTGCGGCCGTCGCGCGTCGGCACGACGCATTCCTCGACAGAATGCATCGGCGCCGGCGCGACGTCGAGGATCGGCGCGCTCTTCTCGTACGCGGCGCGCGCCTGCTGCGCCGTCTGGTGGTGATAGGACGGGCGTTTCGCTCGCTCGATCATGTCGAGCACCTGGGCGATCTTCGGATTCAGCGGCATCGATGAGAACGGTGCCTGCGCGGCGCCGTGAACGGACAAGCGTCACATGATGCCACGCCCGCGTCAGGCCGGTGCTACGTGCGCTGCATATCGAAATTCCGGCCCTTCGGCGTCCAGTGAAACGCGTCCGGCACGCAATCCCGCGCCGCCGAACAAAACGGCCCTGCCTGTGAAAAGGCAGGGCCGTGCGTCCGGGCGCTTACGCGTCGCTCGGGCCGGGCTGCGCGTCCGGCGCCGTGCGCGAGCGTTGCCGCTTGATGTCGCGGCCCACCGCGAGCCGCCGCATGTACTTGAACGTACCGAGCGCCTTCGCGACGAAGTTGCCGTCGCTGTCGCGCACTTCGCCTTCGCAGTAGGCCATCGTCGTCGAGCGATGCATCACGCGGCCGTACGCACGCAACTCGCCGCGCCCCGGCTGCATGAAGTTCACCTTCATCTCGACCGTGACGACGCCGATGCCATCGTCGGTCAGGCTGCGCGCCGCCATCGCGAGCGCGATATCCGCGAGCGTCATCGTCACGCCACCGTGCGCGATGCCCCAGGTGTTCATGTGCCGCTCTTCGAGCGGCAGCACGATCTCGCTCGCGCCATCCTTCGCGGACACGAGCCGCACGCCGAGCAGGTCGACGAACGGGCTTTCGATCGACGGGACGTCCGCCGGGGATGCCGCGTCGCTCATCGTGCGCTGTCGACGACGTAGTCGACGCACTCGCGCGATTCGGCCACCGCGACGACGAATTTCTTCACTTCCTGGTGAACCGGGTGCACCTGGTAGGCGTCGAGCGCGGCCTTGTCCGCGAAATCGGACACGAGCACGATGTCGGAGGTCGCGTCGAGGCCGGGCGTCGCCAGGCCGACGTCGATCTGCAGGATGCCCGGCACGAGATCGCGGCAGCCTTCGAGCTTTTCCTTCAGCTTCAGCGCGTTCTGCGCGCGCGTCGCGCCTTCCGCCGATTCCTTCAACTTCCACATGACGATATGTCGGATCACTTTGTTCGCTCCTGTCGTTCGTTAGGGTTCACGATACGGGCGTGGCTCGCATCGCGGCGGCCAGTCGTCTGCCCGCCTCGCTTGCACACGATCGCGGGCAACCGGGAAAAAAGCGCGTATCGAATCGGCTGTCGTCCGACCTTTCCGGCGACGATACGCACTTTTTCACCGCGTCGACACTCGACGGTGCGATCCGTGCAAACGGCGGCAGGCACCAAGCCTACCAAACTTGACGCCTCCGATGGAACGATCGCACGGTTCGCGGCGCCGAACCGGTGCCGATCACTTGACGGCGACCACGGGGCCGGTTATCCGGATCGCGCTTCTAAGCCGGGAACGGAGTCCTTCTTCCGCTGAATCGCAGGAACGCGGATTGCTCAGGCTTCACGCGCTTCGTCTTCCGCGCCCTCCGGCATTGCCCGACAACGGCCGGCACAAACGCGACGATTCAATTCCTGTCCGGCATCAATCGCCGGATTGGAACGTCATTGCCAATTATTTCGCCACCGGATATCGCAACTCCATTATTCAACTTCATTGAATCGCATATTTTACCGACGCAACGGGTAATAATTGCGATCACCTTTTCAATCGAATATCGGAAAACCGCCAAAACATTATTGACTTCAACTTTCCCGTAAATTTAGAATCCCCTACGACGGCTTACGTTTCATTTTCTCCCGCCGTACACGAGTCGCCATTCGCTCACGCGAAGGCTACCCCTGAGCCTTTTCCCGTGCCGCGCCGGGGCGACGCCCTCTGCCATTTCCGTTTTCGGCACCAATCAGTCATTCGCTTATTTGCCTCGCAATTCGCTTATCGCAGAAGCACCGCATCCCGATTAATTCCAGGCATTCACCCGAATTTCCGCAGCACTGAACGAAACGGACAGCAGATCCGTTCATTCGACCATTCCGATAAAAATCGCCAGTCACCAGGAGGGACATCAACATGCATCGCCTTGCGAAGTCGCTGTGTCTCGGGTTCGTCTGCGCCGGCCTGCTCGCCGCATGCAACGACGACGACGTCCAGTCGAGCGGCACGCCGTCGAACAACGCCGCGCTGTCGTTCCGCATGGACACCGGTAGCCAGATCAATGCGTTCTACCGGCAGGACAAGGTGGCCGCGCACCTGCTGGCACGCTCGTCGACGAAACCGCGCCTGCTCGTGGTCTTCCCCGCCGGCAACAGCGGCACGGGGCTGTGGTTCGACGACACCGCGCAGCCGGTGAACTGGAGTCTCGACACGCCGCCGTCCGCGCTGTCGGCCCCCGACACGCACGGCCGCACGCTGTACGGCATCGGCGCCGACGTGTCGGTGGACACCGATACGCTGACGATCCGCCAGGGCGTGCTCAGCAACGTACGCTTCCTGCGCGACTTCAACGGCGGCGCAACGATTCCGCAGCAGATCGTCACGGCGCCGGCGATCCAGGGTGGCACAGCGCAATGGCAACGCGACCGGATCGACGGTGCACCCGGCTATGCGCTGCGCATCACGCTACGCGACGGCGGCAGCATCGCGCCGGCAGCGGGCGGCAAGCTCGTGCTGCGCGCACCGGCGGGCTCGCACACGCTGAAGCTGCATGTCGACGCGCTGTCGGGCGAGACGCCGCTGTCGCCGATCACGCGCGCCGATCTGCTCGCGCCGTCCGTGAACCCCGATCCGGTCAGCCAGAACGTGCTCGAATTCCTGAGCTTCCACGACAAGCTGCTGGCCGGCTCGTGGCAGTACGACACGTACTTCGGCCGCGACACGCTGATCTCGGTCCGCATGCTGATGCCCGTGCTCGAACCGGCGGCGATCGAGGCCGGGTTGTCGTCAGTGCTGAGCCGCCTGTCGGCCGACGGCAAGGTCGCGCACGAGGAAGGCATCGGCGAATTCGCGCTGGTCGACAACCAGAAGAACGGACGGCCGAACGATCCGACGCCGACCTACGACTACAAGATGATCGACAGCGACTACCTGCTCGCGCCGATCGCGGCCGCGTGGCTGATCGACGATACGCGCGGCCAGGCCCGCGCTGCGGCCTATCTGGCGCAGCGCGGCAGCGACGGGCAGACCAACGGCAGCCGCCTGGTCGTCAACCTGCTGCACGTCGCGACGACCGCGCAGCCGTTCGCGCAGCAGCCGTCGGTCGCGAACCTGATCCACCTGCGGCCCGGCGAGATCGTCGGCAACTGGCGCGACAGCACCGACGGGCTCGGCGGCGGCGTCTACCCGTACGACGTGAACGCGGTGCTCGTGCCGGCCGCGTTGCGCGCGGCGAATGCGTTCCTCGCGCGCGGCCTGCTCGATCCGTACCTCGATGCCGCGCAGCGCGCGACGCTCGCCAACACGGCGAACCAAGCCGCCACGTGGGAAACGCAGGCGCCGCCGCTGTTCCAGGTCAGCGTGCCGGCCGCGCAGGCGGCCACCGACGTGTCGGCCTATGCGCCGTCCGCCGGCGTGCCGGCCGGTGCCGCGCCGAGTGCACCGCTGTCGTTCTACGCGCTGTCGCTCGATCAGCAGGGCAATCCGATTCCGGTGATGAATTCCGACGGCGGCTTCGCGCTGCTGTTCGGCACGCCGCCGGACGACGCGCTCCAGCGAATCGTCACCGACGTCACGCGGCCGTTCCCGACCGGGCTCGTGACCGATGCCGGGATGCTGATCGCGAACCCGGCGTATGCGAACCAGTCGCTGTGGCCGAAGTTCACGAGCTCCGCGTATCACGGCACGGTCATCTGGTCGTGGCAGCAGGCGATGTGGGTGGCCGGGCTCGATCGCCAACTCGCGCGCCAGGATCTGTCGGCGACCACCCGGGCGTTGCTCACGCAGGCGCGGCAGACGATCTGGCAGGTGATCTCGAATGGACGCGACATGCGCACGTCGGAGATGTGGACGTGGTCCTACGTGAACGGGCAGTACCGGACCGATGCGTTCGGCACGCGCAGCGCGGACGCCACCGAAGCCAACGCGGCGCAGCTCTGGAGTACGACGTATCTCGCGATCCGCGATCCGCAGCAGCGCGCGGGCAAGTACTGGTGGCAGGCGTCGCAGCGGATGCAGGAGGTGCAGCCGAAAGACGCAGCGGTCGTGGCATCGCGCTAGCGCATTGCCCATCGCGCGCCAACCGAGCATGCAGAAGCCCCGGGGGTGTTTCCGCCCCCAGGGCTTCGGCAGGGTCTGCATCGATCATCGCTTCCGCACAACCGCGTTGTCGAACGCACCGCACTCGCTCAACGGCGCCGGCGTGCCGCTCGAACCCGCGTCACCGCGACACGACCCGGTTCCGTCCTTCCCTCTTCGCCTGGTACAGCCGCTCGTCGACCACGCGCAGCAGCGCATCGACCGTGCTGCCGTCGACCCCGTATTGCGCGACGCCGACGCTGACCGTCACCTGCACGCGCTTGAAGTCCAGCCCGAACGGCGAACTCGCGATCGACGAGCGCACGCGCTCGGCCGTCATCCGCGCGCCCTCGAGCGGCATCTCCGGCAGCAGCGCCATGAACTCCTCGCCGCCGACTCGCGCGAGCCCGCCCGCCGGGCGGATCGCCTCGAGGCACTGGCGTACGACGCCGCGCAGCACCTCGTCGCCGATCTGGTGCCCGTACGCATCGTTGATGTTCTTGAAATTGTCGAGATCGAGCGCGAGCAGGCAAAACGGCGTGCCGTCGCGCTCGGCCCGCACCATCTCGCGCTCGACCTGCGCGATGAACTGCCGGCGGTTCGATGCGCCCGTCATCGGATCGGTCGCGGCCATGTACTCGAGCTTCTGGTTCGTGCGCCGCAGTTCCTGCAGCGCGCTCTCGGCGCGCGCCATCGACTCCGACAGCCGGCTCATCAGGTCTTCCTGGCTGTAGATCGCCGAGAACGAGCGTGTCGTCTGCAGCGCCTGCACAACGCCGTAGCTGAGCAGGAAGAACCCGCCCGCGAAGATCGCATGCGCGAGCCACCACATGTGATTCCACGGCTTGCCGAGAATGAACGCGAGCGACGACAGCGCGAACGCCATGATCGACACGCCGTAGATCACCATCAGCGGCGAGCGGATCCGCCGTGCGAGCAGCACGCCGACGTTCAGCAGCGAGAACACGAGCGCGCCGCCTTCCATCGACAGCCGCGTGCCCAGCGCGCCCGCAACCGGCGAATACGCGATGTACGCCACGACCACGTTGACGATCACGAAAAACACGATCCACGGCAGCCACGTCCGCACGCTCGTGCGCTTCTCGAAGCGATCGGGCGGACTCGAATAAGACATCAGCCCCGTGAGCAGCAGGATCGACATCACGAGCCGCGACGCGGGCCCGTACAGCAGGAACAGCCAGATATTGTGGTGCGCCATCCCGGTGAACGCACCGTGTAGCGAATAAATCATCGCGAAGCCGAGAAAGCCGAGCGTCAGCCAGCGCAGCAGCGGCTCGCCGGACGACCGGTAGCACACCCACGTCACATAGGTGACGAACGCACCCTCGAGGGTCGCCGCCGCAATCGCGATTTCATGGAATGCGTGGCTCTCGAACACGACGTGCGGGTCGCTGAAAAACCACAGATAGGCAATCAGATAGGCAGGCAGCAACGCGAAACCGATCAGCAGGCATTTCGCGTAGAGCCTCGCGGCCGCGCTGACGACGCGCGGCGGTTCCCCGGCTGCATAGGTCGTACTCATTCGGTCCCCGGTCGGTCTGCTGCGTTGGTTCAACCTTCGCGGCACGTATCGCGCGACGTACGATCCGGCCCATCGTGCCGAAAGGCAAATGTCAGAGCAAGTATAGGTGGGGCAATTCGTTTGACAAGTAAGGGGAAACGGCATTGCCGGGAGCACGCTTTTTTCCTCCCGATCGTTTCGAATGGCAATCCTGCCGCGCCGATTCGCGTCGCATCGCGGCCGCCGGCCTCGCCGAAGCGAAACCGCGGCCGCCGCCAGTCAAAAATCAGATGATTTCGAACAGGCCGGCCGCGCCCTGCCCGCCGCCGATGCACATCGTGACGACCACGTATTTCACGCCGCGGCGCTTGCCTTCGATCAGCGCATGGCCCGTCAGGCGCGCGCCCGACACCCCGTACGGATGGCCGACGGCGATCGCGCCGCCGTTCACGTTCAGGCGATCTTCTGGAATCCCGAGCGTGTCGCGGCAGTACAGCACCTGCACCGCGAACGCCTCGTTCAGTTCCCACAAGCCGATGTCGTCGACCTTCAGCCCCGCCTGCTTCAGCAGCTTGGGCACCGCGAACACGGGGCCGATGCCCATCTCGTCCGGCTCGCAGCCGGCCACCGCGAAGCCGCGGAACACGCCCAGCGGCTGCAGCCCTTCGCGCTGCGCCACATCGGCGCTCATCACGACGCACGCCGACGCGCCATCCGAGAACTGGCTCGCATTGCCGGCGGTGATCACGCCGCCCGGCACGGCCGAACGGATCTTCGACACGCCTTCGAGCGTCGTGTCGGGACGGATGCCTTCGTCGGCCGATACGGTAACTTCCTTCGTGAACAGGCGGCCCGTCGCCTTGTCGGCGATACCCGCGAGCACGGTGATCGGCACGATCTCGTCGCGGAAAAGACCGGCTTCCTGGGCTGCCGCGGCCCGCAGCTGCGACTGCACGCCATACTCGTCCTGCCGCTCCTTCGAGATCCCGTAGCGCTTCGCGACGTTCTCGGCCGTCTGCAGCATGTTCCAGTAGATCTCGGGCTTGTGCTCGACGAGCCAGCTCTCCTGGACCATGTGCCGGTTCATCTCGTTCTGCACGCACGAGATCGATTCGACACCACCGGCGACATACACGTCGCCTTCGCCCGCGATGATCCGCTGCGCGGCCAGCGCGATGGTCTGCAGCCCCGACGAGCAGAAACGGTTCACCGTCATCCCCGGCACGGTCACGGGCAGCCCCGCGCGCAGCGCGATCTGCCGCGCGATGTTCGCGCCGGTCGCGCCTTCGGGGTTCGCGCAGCCCATGATCACGTCCTCGACGCGCGCCGGGTCGAGCTTCGCGCGTTCGAGCGCGGCCGCGACCACGTGGCCGCCGAGCGTCGCGCCGTGCGTCATGTTGAATGCGCCGCGCCAGGATTTCGCGAGCGGCGTGCGTGCGGTCGATACGATTACGGCTTCGGTCATGCGAGTCTCCTTCGGTCCTGCTTCATGTCAGGGTCTGTTTCCATATGGAAACAGACCCTGAATCGGATGGGGAATGCGCTACGCCGCCGGGCGCGCGCCCGCGGACGTCACATGCGCGACGCCCGCTGCCTGCATCTGCTGCCATGCGTGCGCGAGCGACCCGTTCAGGTCGATCGCACGGCACGCATCGTTGATCACTGCGGCTTCGAAACCGGCCGAGCGCGCATCGAGCGCCGACCACGCGACGCAATAGTCGGTCGCGAGCCCGCAGCACCACACGCGCTTCGCGCCGAGTTCGCGCAGATAGCCCGCGAGCCCCGTGCGCGTCGTGCGATCGGCCTCGACGAACGCGGAATAGCTGTCGACCTGCGCGTCGCCGCCCTTGCGGATCACGAGCCGCGCCTGCGGGATGTCGAGGTCGCGATGCAGCGCCGCGCCTTCGGTGTCCTGCACGCAGTGCACGGGCCACAGCACCTGCTCGCCGTACGGCAGCGCGAGCGTCGAGAACGGCTCGCGGCCCGGGTGGTTCGCCGCGAACGACACGTGCTCGCGCGGGTGCCAGTCCTGCGTCAGCACGACCTGGTCGAAGCGTCGCGCGAGCGCGTTGATCACCGGCACGACCGCGTCGCCGTCCGGCACCGCGAGCGCGCCGCCCGGCATGAAGTCGTATTGCACGTCGATCACGAGCAGTACGTCGTCGGTGCGTTTCATTGCGTTTCTCCGTGTGTCGACCAGAGTTAGCGCTTTAGCGCTTACTCTGGTCCCATGCCTTGCGCGGTCGACCAGAGTTAGCGCTTTAGCGCTTACTCGGGTCCCATACCTTGCGCGGTCGATCAGAGTCGGCGCGTCGGCGCTTGCTCTGAACTCGTGTCCTTCGCGCCGCCGTGCACGCGTCAGCCGTTGAACCCGCGCCCGGCCTTCGCAAGCTCGGCGATCGACGGCGCAAGCTGCCACGCGTCGCCGTTCGGCGCGGCCGCGTAGCGGCGAATCGCGCGCTCGACGTTGTAGAGGCCGACCACGTCCGCGTACAGCATCGGACCGCCGCGCCACAGCGGGAAGCCATAGCCGGTCAGGTAGACCATGTCGATGTCGGACGCCTTCGATGCGATCTTCTCTTCGAGGATCTTCGCGCCTTCGTTGACGAGCGCGAACACCAGCCGCTCGACGATCTCGTCGTCGCCGATCTTGCGCCGCTCGACGCCGCGCTCCTTCGAATACGCGACGACCATCTCGTCAACGAGCGACGACGGCTTCGCCTTGCGATCGCCCGGCACGTAGTCGTACCAGCCGGCGCCCGTCTTCTGGCCGAAGCGGCCCTGTTCGCACAGGCGGTCGGCGATCTTCGAGTAGTGCAGATCGGGCTTTTCGACATAGCGACGCTTGCGGATCGCCCAGCCGATGTCGTTGCCGGCGAGGTCGCTCATCCGGAACGGCCCCATCGCGAAACCGAACTTCTCGATCGCGCGATCGACCTGCGCGGGCAGCGCGCCTTCTTCGAGCATGAAGAGCGCCTGGCGGATGTACTGCTCGATCATCCGGTTGCCGATGAAGCCGTCGCACACGCCCGACACGACCGCCGTCTTGCGGATCTTCTTCGCGACGGCCATCACGGTCGCGAGCACGTCCTTTGCGGTCTGCGCGCCGCGCACGACCTCGAGCAGCTTCATCACGTTCGCCGGGCTGAAGAAGTGCATGCCGACGACGTCCTGCGGACGCTTCGTGAACGCCGCGATCTTGTCGACGTCGAGCGTCGACGTGTTCGACGCGAGGATCGCGCCCGGTTTCGCGACTTCGTCGAGCTTCCTGAACACCTGCTCCTTTACGCCGAGCTCCTCGAACACGGCCTCGACGATCAGGTCCGCATCCTTCAGGTCGTCGTAGGACAGCGTCGGCGTGATCAGCGCCATGCGCGCGTCGAGCTTCTCCTGCGTGAGCTTGCCCTTCTTCACCTGCGCGTCGTAGTTCTTGCGGATCGTCGCGACGCCGCGTTCGAGCGCTTCCTGTTTCGTCTCGAGCAGCGTGACGGCCAGGCCCGCGTTGACGAAGTTCATCGCGATCCCGCCGCCCATCGTGCCCGCGCCGATCACGCCGACGCGGCGGATCTCGCGCAGCGGCGTATCGGCCGGCACATCGGGAATCTTGCTCGCCGCACGCTCGCCGAAGAATGCATGGCGCAGCGCGCGGCTTTCCGGCGTAATCATCAGCGCGACGAAACCCTCGCGCTCGGCGATGCTGCCCTTGTCGAAGCCGTTCAGCACGCCGGCCTCGATCGCGTCGATGCACTTGTGCGGCGCGGGAAAGTTCGGCGCGGCGGCCCGCGCGGAATTGCGCGCGAACTGGATGAAGCCCGCGGCGTTCTCGTGGACGATCTTGCGATCGCGCACGCGCGGATGCGGCCCCTTCTGCGCACCGACCTTGCGCGCGAACGCGACGGCCGCGTCGAGCAGGTCGCCGTCGACCATTTCGTCGAACAGCCCGCTCTTCGCGAGCTGCTCGGACGGCACGGGCGCGCCCGACACGATCATGTTCAGCGCGGTTTCGAGCCCGACCGCGCGCGGCAGACGCTGCGTGCCGCCCGCGCCCGGCAGCAGGCCGAGCTTCACTTCGGGCAGCGCGACCTGCGCGCCGGGCGCCGCGACGCGGTAGTGCGCGCCGAGCGCGAGCTCGAGGCCGCCGCCCATCACGACGCTGTGCAGCGCCGCGACGACGGGCTTCGCGCTTGCCTCCACCGCACGGATCACGGTGTGCAGCGTCGGCTCCTGCAGCGCCTTCGGCGTATTGAATTCGGTGATGTCGGCACCGCCCGAGAACGCGCGCCCCGCGCCGGTCAGCACGATGGCCGTGACCGACGGGTCCTGCGCGGCGCGATCGAGCGCGTCCATGACGCCCTGGCGGGTCGACAGGCCGAGCCCGTTGACGGGCGGATTGTTGAGCGTAAGGACGGCCACGCCGTCGCGAGTCGAGTAATCCACTGCCATCTGCCTGCCTCCATGCATCGCGCGCCGGGGTGGCTGCGCTTCATTGTGCGCGGTCGAACAGCCGCATGTCCGAATCGAACGGAGGCAGCATACAACGGAAAAGCACGGTCGTTCAATTTGAATTTTTCATCCCGATCCGGGGACGGATCGGGCGACCGGATCGCGGGCCGTCGCCGGCCCGGGCCTGGACTTATGGCTCGCATCGCGCCGTCGGCAACACGTAGTCGCGGAACGTCTCGCGCAGCTTCAGCTTCTGCAGCTTGCCGGTCGCGGTGTGCGGCAACGATTCGACGAACACGACGTCGTCGGGGATCCACCATTTCGCGACCTTGCCCTCATAGAACGCGAGCAGCGTGTCGCGGCTCAGGTTCGCACCTTCGCGCGGCACCACGACGAGCAACGGGCGCTCGGTCCATTTCGGGTGCGCGCATGCGATGCAGGCTGCTTCGGCCACGCCCGGGTGCGCGATCGCGACGTTCTCGATGTCGATCGAGCTGATCCACTCGCCGCCCGACTTGATCACATCCTTGCTGCGGTCGGTGATCTGCAGGAAGCCGTCGGGGTCGATCGTCGCGACGTCGCCGGTCGGGAACCAGCCGTCCGACAGCGGCGACGCGTCGCCGCGGAAGTAGTGGTCGATCACCCACGGCCCGCGCACCTGCAGTTCGCCGAACGCGACGCCGTCCCACGGCAATTCATGTCCGTCCTCGCCGACGATGCGCATGTCGACGCCGCAGATCACGCGCCCCTGTTTCTCGAGCAGCCGGCGCTGAGCGTCGAGCGGGCGCTGCGACTGCGCCCAGTTGAGCTTCGCGAGCGTGCCGAGCGGCGACAGTTCGGTCATCCCCCACGCATGAATCACGCGCACGCCGTATTCGTCCTCGAACGTGCGCAGCATCGCGGGCGGGCACGCGGAGCCGCCGATCACCGTGCGGTTCAGCGTCGAGAAGCGCACGCCGGCTTCGCGCATGTAGTTGAGCAGGCCGAGCCACACGGTCGGCACGCCCGCGGAGAACGTCACGCGCTCGGCCTCCATCAGCTCGTACAGCGATTTCCCGTCGAGATCCTTGCCGGGCAGCACCAGCTTGCCGCCCGTGAGCGGCACCGCGTACGGCAGCCCCCACGCATTGACGTGGAACATCGGCACGACGGGCAGCACGGCGTCCATCGCGGACAGGTTCATCGCGTCGGGCAGCGCGGCGCCGTACGCGTGCAGCACCGTCGAGCGGTGCGAATACAGCACGCCTTTCGGATTGCCGGTCGTGCCCGACGTGTAGCAGAGCCCCGACGCCTGCCGCTCGTCGAGGCGCGGCCAGTCGTAGCGTCCGTCCTCCGCTTCGACGAGCGTTTCGTAGCAGAGCAACGGCGTCGCGCAGGACGGCAGGTGCGCGGCGTCCGTCATCGCGACCCAGCCCTTCACGTGCGGACACTGCGGCGCGATCGCGTCGACGAGCGGCGCGAAATTGATGTCGAACAGGACGTAGCGGTCTTCCGCGTGATTGACGATGTACGCGATCTGCTCGGGGAAGAGGCGCGGGTTGATCGTGTGGCATACGGCGCCCATCCCGCCGATCCCGTAATACGCCTCCAGATGCCGGTAGCCGTTCCACGCCAGCGTGCCGATGCGATCGCCGGTTTCGACGCCGAGCCGCGCGAGCGCCTGCGCGAGCTGCTTCGCGCGGCGTTCGCAATCGCGGTACGTGTAGCGATGCACGTCGCCCTCGATGCGCTTCGACACGATCTCGGTGTTGCCCGCGTGACGCGCGGCATGCGCGATCAGCGAGGACACGAGCAACGGCATGTCCATCATCTGGCCCAGCAACGGCTTACCCATCGTCTTGTTCTCCCGGAAGGACGCGAATCGGTGACCAGCCCGGCGGCTGTTTCCATCAGGAACACTCATGCGTTGTCATGAGACCGGCGTGCGCCCGTCAGCGGCCCGGACGGGCGTGGCGCACGGTGCGCGGGCCGCCATGCGGGCGGCGCGGCGCCGCCTTACAATATCGGCTTACCCAGAGGCGCTCAACATGTCGTTTTCCCGAAGCGCAGCCGATCCGGCTGACACCCTTCCCGACCTCGCCGCCACGCTCGGCGCGCCCGCCGAAGGCGCGTTCGTCAAGCTCGGCGACGCGTTTCATACGCGGCTGCCGGCCGCGCCGCTTGCCGCGCCGTACGTCGTCGGCTTTTCCGACGAAGTCGCGCAGTTACTCGACCTGCCGGCGTCGCTCGCCGCGCAGCCCGGCTTCGCCGAACTGTTCGCCGGCAACCCGACGCGCGACTGGCCCACGCACGCGATGCCGTACGCATCGGTGTACTCCGGCCACCAGTTCGGCGTGTGGGCCGGCCAACTCGGCGACGGCCGCGCGCTGACGATCGGCGAGCGCACCGGCACGGACGGCCGCCGCTACGAGCTGCAACTGAAAGGCAGCGGCCGCACGCCGTACTCGCGGATGGGCGACGGCCGCGCGGTGCTGCGCTCGTCGATCCGCGAATTCCTGTGCTCGGAAGCGATGCATCACCTCGGCATCGCGACCACGCGCGCGCTGACGGTGATCGGCTCCGACCAGCCGGTGGTCCGCGAGGAGATCGAGACGTCGGCCGTCGTCACGCGCGTGTCGGAAAGCTTCGTGCGCTTCGGCCACTTCGAGCACTTCTTCTCGAACGATCGCCCCGACCTGCTGCGCGAGCTCGCCGATCACGTGATCGACCGTTTCTATCCGGACTGCCGCGACGCGGACGATCCGTACCTCGCGCTGCTCGAAGCCGCGACGCTGCGCACGGCCGACCTCGTCGCGCAGTGGCAGGCCGTCGGCTTCTGCCACGGCGTGATGAACACGGACAACATGTCGATCCTCGGCGTGACGATCGACTACGGCCCGTTCGGCTTCGTCGACGCCTTCGACGCGAACCACATCTGCAACCACTCCGACAACAGCGGCCGCTACGCATACCGGATGCAGCCGCGCATCGCGCACTGGAACTGCTACTGCCTTGCGCAGGCACTGCTGCCGCTGATCGGGTTGCAGCACGGCATCGCCGATGACGATGCGCGCGCCGAGCGCGCGGTGGACGACGCGCAGGCCGTGCTTGCGAAATTTCCGGAACGCTTCGGCCCCGCGCTCGAACGCGCGATGCGCGCGAAGCTCGGCCTCGAACTCGAACGCGAGAACGATGCCGAGCTCGCGAACCAGCTGCTCGAGACGATGCATGCGAGCCACGCGGATTTCACGCTGACGTTCCGCCGCCTCGCGCAACTGTCGAAACACGACGCAAGCCGCGACGCGCCCGTGCGCGACCTGTTCATCGACCGCGACGCGTTCGACGCCTGGGCGAACCTCTACCGCGCGCGGCTGTCGGAAGAAACGCGCGACGACGCGGCACGTGCGGCCGCGATGAACCGCGTGAACCCGAAATACGTATTGCGCAACCATCTGGCCGAAGTCGCAATCCGGCGCGCGAAGGATAAGGATTTTTCGGAGGTCGAGCGGCTTGCGCAGATCCTGCGCCGGCCGTTCGACGAACAACCGGAGCATGAAGCGTACGCCGCGTTGCCGCCCGACTGGGCCGGGTCGCTCGAAGTGAGCTGCTCGTCCTGAAGTACCCAACCCGCGCGTATCGACCGACCGATCAGGAGAACCCCACATGTCCCACGATTCCGACGACAAAACCTTCCCGTACGAGAAGGACGACGCCGAGCTGCGCCGCCGGCTCACGCCGATGCAGTACGAGGTCACGCAGCATGCGGCGACCGAGCGCGCATTCACCGGCGAATACACCGACACCGAGGACGCCGGCATCTACAAATGCGTCGTCTGCAGCACGCCGCTGTTCGAATCCGGTTCCAAATTCCATTCGGGCTGCGGCTGGCCCAGCTACTTCAAGCCGCTCGACGGCGAGGTGATCGACGAGAAGGTCGACTACTCGCACGGCATGGTGCGCGTCGAGGTCCGCTGCAACCATTGCGGCGCGCATCTCGGGCACGTCTTCGAGGACGGCCCGCGCGACAAGACCGGTTTGCGGTACTGCATCAATTCGGCTGCGTTAAACTTCGAGTCCCGACCCGAAAACGAATGAGCGGCGCCGGGCGGATCGGCGAGGTGACCTCGCCGGGCGGCTACCCTCGGGCTGGCCGTCCCGATCCGCAACGGCGGTGCCTGGCGGGTCCCTACAACGGTGAAAGGCCGCGCAAGCGGCCTTTCACGCAGCTGCGAGCGCCATGAAATTCCTGTTCGATCTGTTTCCGATCATCCTGTTTTTTGCCGCCTTCAAGGTCTGGGGCATCTTCACCGCCACCGCCGTCGCGATCGTCGCGACGCTGGCCCAGGTCGCGTGGGTCGCCTTCCGGCACCGGAAGGTCGACACGATGCTGTGGGTCAGCCTCGGCGTGATCGTCGTCTTCGGCGGCGCCACCCTCGTCCTGCATGACGAGAAATTCATTCAATGGAAACCGACTGTGCTGTATTGGCTGTTTGCGGTCGGGCTGCTTGCCGCGCGCTATGCGTTCGGCAACAACCTGATCGAGAAGATGATGGGCAAGCAGCTCACGCTGCCGCACCCCGTGTGGGACAAGCTGAACGTCGCATGGGCGCTGTTCTTCGCGGTGCTCGGCGTCGCGAACCTGTACGTGGTGCACAACTTCACCGAATCGCAATGGGTAAACTTCAAGCTGTTTGGCACGACGGGCGCGATGGTCGTGTTCATCATCCTGCAGAGCCTGTGGCTCACGAAATACCTGAAGGACGAATGACATGACGGACGCCTTTCTCCACGCGTCGCCCGACGAACGCATCGCGCTGATCGAAGCACGCCTCACCGCGTCGCTCGCACCCGTGTCGCTCGCCGTGCGCGACGACAGCGCGCAGCACGCGGGCCACGCCGGCGCGGCCTCGGGCGGCCACTACACGGTCACGATCGTGTCGGCCGCATTCGCGGGCAAGCCGCGCGTCGCACGGCACCGGCTGGTGTATGATGCGCTCGCTGATGCGATGCAGCGCGGCATTCACGCGCTCGCGATCGTGGCTTACACGCCCGAAGAATTCAACGAATCTTCAATCTAGTCTCATTAGGAATTCCCGATGATCCTGAAATCCCCTCGCCTGTGGGTCGCGGCGGCTGCATTCGCAGCGGCACCGGCATTCGCCCAGAACATCGCCGTCGTGAACGGCACGCCGATTCCGAAGTCGCGCGCCGACGCGATGGTCGCGCAACTCGTCCAGCAAGGCCAGACCGACAGCCCGCAACTGCAGCAGGCCGTGCGCCAGGAACTCGTGAACCGCGAAATCCTGATGCAGGAAGCGATCCGCGAAGGCATCCCGAACCGTCCGGACGTGAAGGCGCAGGTCGCCGTCGCGCAGCAGACCGTCGTGCTGCGTTCGATGATCGAGAGCTTCCTGAAGAAGAACCAGCCGACCGACGCCGAAGTGAAGGCGCGCTACGACGAACTCGTCAAGGGCGCCGGCGGCAACCGCGAATATCACCTGCACCACATCCTCGTCGACAACGAGCAGCAGGCCAAGGACCTGATCGCGAAGATCAAGGCCGGCGCGAAGTTCGAGGATCTCGCGAAGCAATACTCGAAGGATCCGGGTTCGGGCAAGAACGGCGGCGATCTCGACTGGTCGGACCCGAAGGCGTACGTGCCGGAATTCGCGGCAGCCGCGCAGAAGCTGCAGAAAGGCCAGATGACCGACGCGCCGGTGAAGACGCAGTTCGGCTGGCACATCATCCGCGTCGACGACGTCCGCGACATCGCGCCGCCGCCGTTCGACCAGGTGAAGGCGCAGATCGCGCAACAGCTCGTGCAGCAGAAGCTGCAGGCGTTCGAGGAAGGTCTGCGCCAGCAGGCAAAGATCCAGTAACGCAGGCGCCCGTCGCCCGTGCATCGGAAAGCCGCTCTTCGGAGCGGCTTTTTCATTTGGCGCGCGGGATCGCATGCCTCGTGAGGGTTCCGCAGCCGGTCGACGCGCGATAAAAAGGCCGCTCCGAAGAGCGGCCTCTCGTGCCGGACATCACCCGCGCCGCCGCGTTCGCTACGCGGGATGGAACACGTCGTGATAGCGCTCGTCGCGCAGCGTGACGACCTCGACCGGCGCGTTCGGGGCGAACATCATCCGGATCAGCCGATCCAGCGGCGCGCGTTGCGGAACACACGCATCCACGGGCTCGCTTCACCCCAGCCTTCCGGGTGCCAGCTCATCGCGACCGTACGGTGCACGCGCTCCATGTGCGGCATCAGCACCGAGAAGCGGCCGTCGGCCGTCGTCACCGACGTGATGCCGGCCGGCGAGCCGTTCGGGTTGAACGGATAACGCTCGGTCGCTTCGCCGCGGTGGTCGACGAAACGCATTGCGACTGCAACGCGGTCGATGTCGCCCTGCTGCGAGAAGTCCGCATAACCTTCGCCGTGCGCGACCGCGACCGGAATCCGCGAGCCTTCCATCCCCGCGAAGAAGATCGACGGCGACTTCTCCACTTCGACGAACGAGAAGCGCGCCTCGAACTGCTCGGACTTGTTGCGCGTGAACTTCGGCCATGCTTCGGCGCCCGGAATCATCGACGCGAGGCTCGACAGCATCTGGCAGCCGTTGCAGATGCCGAGCGCGAACGTGTCGGGACGCGCGAAGAACGCCGAGAACATGTCGGCGAGGTTCGCGTTGAAACGGATCGTCTTCGCCCAGCCTTCGCCCGCACCGAGCACGTCGCCGTACGAGAAGCCGCCGCACGCGACCGCACCCGCGAAATCGGCGAGCGTCGCGCGGCCCGCGAGCAGGTCGCTCATGTGCACGTCGTGCGCGTCGAAGCCCGCGCGGTCGAACGCATAGGCCGTTTCCAGATGCGAGTTCACGCCCTGCTCGCGCAGGATCGCGACGCGCGGCCGCGCGCCCGTCGCGATGAACGGCGCGGCGATGTCGTCGGCCGGATCGAAACTCAGCACCGGCGAGATGCCCGGATCGGCCGCGTCGAGCAGCGCGTCGTATTCGGCATCCGCGCATGCGGGGTTGTCGCGCAGACGCGCAATGCGCCAGCTCACTTCGCCCCATGCGCGATGGAGTTCGGTGCGCGGCGCGTCGAAGATCTTCTTCGCGTCGCGGTACACCTCGATCACGTCGCGGTCGTTGACCGAGCCGATCACGTGCGAGCACGTCGACAGGCCGAATTCGCGCAACGCGCCGAGCACCGCGTCGCGGTCGGCCGTGCGCACCTGCACGACGGCGCCGAGCTCCTCGGAGAACAGCGCGCGCAGCGTGCGATCGTCGCGGCGGCCGCTCGTCTGCTTCGCCCAGTCCTTCGCGTCGCCGTAGTCGGATTCGTGATGCGGGTCGAGCGTCAGCATGTCGACGTTCAGCGACACGCCCGCGTGGCCCGCGAACGCCATTTCGCACACCGTCGCCCACAGACCGCCGTCCGAGCGGTCGTGGTACGCGAGCAGCTTGCCCTGCGCATTGAGCGACTGGATCGCGTTGAAGAAACGCTTCAGGTCTTCCGCATCGTCGACGTCCGGCGTCGTGTCGCCGACCTGCTGCGTAACCTGCGCGAAGATGCTGCCGCCCATCCGGTTCTTGCCGCGGCCGAGATCGATCGCGATCAGCACGCTGTCGCCCGCGTCGGCGACGCGGCGCAGTTGCGGCGTCAGGTGGAGCCGCACGTCCTCGACCGGCGCGAACGCGGAGATGATCAGCGATACCGGCGCGACCACTTCCTTCGCGACGCCCTGCTCGTCCCACTTCGTCTTCATCGACAGCGAGTCCTTGCCGACCGGGATGCCGATCCCGAGCGCCGGACACAGCTCCATGCCGATCGCCTTGACCGTGTCGAACAGCGCGGCGTCCTCGCCGGCGGTGCCGCACGCGGCCATCCAGTTCGCCGACAGCTTCAGCTTGTCGAGCGACGCAATCGGCGCGCTCGCGATGTTCGTGATCGCTTCGCCGACGGCCATGCGGCCCGATGCCGGCGCGTCGATCACCGCGAGCGGCGTGCGCTCGGCCATCGTCATCGCCTCGCCCTTGAAGCCTGCATAGTCGAGCGCGGTGACCGCGCAGTCGGCCACCGGCACCTGCCACGGGCCGACCATCTGGTCGCGCACCGACGTGCCGCCGACCGAACGGTCGCCGATCGTGATCAGGAACGACTTGCTGCCGACCGTCGGGTGCTTCAGCACGTCGACCGCGACTTCCGACAGCGCGATCCCCGTCACGTCGACCGGCGCACGCTCGGTCGCCACGCGCGTGACGTCGCGGTGCATGCGCGGCGGCTTGCCGAGCAGCACTTCCATCGGCATGTCGACCGGGTATTCGTCGGCACCGGTCGCTTCGGCGTCGACGAGTTGCAGCTGGCGCTCGTCGGTTGCAACGCCGACCACCGCGAACGGGCAGCGCTCACGCGCGCAGATCGCCTCGAAGCGCGGCAGGTCGGCCGGCGCGATCGCGAGCACGTAGCGCTCCTGCGCCTCGTTCGACCAGATCTCGCGCGGCGACAGGCCCGATTCCTCGAGCGCGACCTTGCGCAGTTCGAAGCGCGCGCCCTTGCCCGCGCCGTCGACGATCTCGGGGAACGCGTTCGACAGGCCGCCCGCGCCGACGTCGTGGATGCTCAGGATCGGGTTTTCCGCGCCGAGCTGCCAGCAGCCGTTGATCACTTCCTGCGCGCGACGCTCGATTTCGGGGTTGCCGCGCTGCACCGAGTCGAAGTCGAGCTCGGCCGTGTTCGCGCCGGTCGCCATCGAACTCGCGGCGCCGCCGCCCATGCCGATCCGCATGCCGGGGCCGCCGATCTGGATCAGCAGCGAGCCGGCCGGCACGTCGTGCTTGTGCGTATGTTGATCCGCGATGTTGCCGAGGCCGCCCGCGATCATGATCGGCTTGTGATAACCGCGCACCTGGCCGCCGACGTTCTGCTCGTACACGCGGAAGTAGCCGCCGAGGTTCGGACGGCCGAATTCGTTGTTGAACGCGGCACCGCCGAGCGGGCCGTCGATCATGATCTGCAGCGGCGACGCGATGCGGTCCGGGCGGCCGTACGGGCCGTGCGCATCGTTCGGGTTGCGCTCGCCGACCGGCTGCGCCGCGTCGCGCGCGTTTTCCCACGACTGGCGTGCATCGGGCAGGTCGAGGTTCGACACGGTGAAGCCCGTGAGGCCGGCCTTCGGACGCGCGCCGCGGCCCGTCGCGCCTTCGTCGCGGATCTCGCCGCCCGCGCCGGTCGCCGCACCCGGGAACGGCGAGATCGCCGTCGGGTGGTTGTGCGTCTCGACCTTCATCAGCGTGTGCGTGAGCTCGGTGTGGCGGCCATAACGCTCGCCGGGCTCGCCGGCCGCGCCCGCGTTGCGCGGGAACCAGCGCTCGGCCTCGGCGCCGACCATGATCGACGAGTTGTCGGAATACGCGACGATCGTGCCCTGCGGGTTCAGCTTCTCGGTGTTGCGGATCATCGCGAACAGCGACATGTCCTGCGCTTCGCCGTCGATCGTCCACTGCGCGTTGAAGATCTTGTGGCGGCAGTGCTCGCTGTTCGCCTGCGCGAACATCATCAGTTCGACGTCGGTCGGATTGCGTTCGAGCTTGCGGAATGCGTCGACCAGGTAGTCGATCTCGTCGTCGGCGAGCGCGAGGCCCAGCTCGACGTTCGCGCGCTCGAGCGCGCCGCGGCCGACGCCCAGCACGTCGACGCTCGCGAGCGGTTTGGCCGGCAGCTCGTCGAACAGGTGCTTCGCGTCGTCGCGCGCGGCAACCACGCTTTCGGTCATCCGGTCATGCAGCGCAGCGGCGACGGCTGCACGCGCGTCGTCGGACAGCGCCTTCTTACCGCCGAGCAGGCCCGACTTCAGCGTGACCGTGAATTCGACGCCGCGCTCGATGCGGCGCACCTGCGTGAGGCCGCAGTGCTGGGCGATGTCGGTCGCCTTGCTCGCCCACGGCGAGACCGTGCCGAAGCGCGGCAGCACGACGAAGGTCTCGGCCGCGCCCTTCTCGGCCGCCGGCTCGAACGGCGCGCCATAGTGCATCAGCGCGTCGATGCGTGCGCTGTCGTCGGCCGACAGCGGCACGGCCGCATTGACGAAGTGCAGGAACTGGCCGCGCACCGCGACGATGTTGGCGTCGATTTGCCTGAGCGTGTCGAGCAGACGGGTTTGACGGAAATCGGAGAGGGCCGAAGCGCCGGGAAAACACGAGAAGTGAGCCATGGGCTGGACTGACGTCGATGAGTCGCGCGAGGTGGCGACGTGGGGCGAAAGGAAGGCCGTAATTATACCCGGAAGTCGGTCGCCCCAAACCGGCCGATCGGTGGTCCGCATGCACCGCATCGGTGCCGCGGCGCGCGCCGTGCACGGC